>JAYUQO010000084.1:0-4995 GCA_043756765.1 Bdellovibrio sp.
ATCTTTTTCCCAGTTTAATTTGTTGTATTGAAAACTATCTTCAAAAACAACAATTCCTATAATATGAGCCTTTAAGACTCCATTTTTTTTACCTAGTGGCCCTGGCGTTTCAATAATAGCTAGCTCAATATTTTTAAACTTATCTGGCATTTTATATGTACGCGTTTCAATGGTCTTTTTTTTATCAACGATAAATTGACTCCAAGGCCACTGAATATTAATTCCAGGGATAACTTTAGATTTCAAGTTGCTGTTCTTTCGATTTGTTGGGCGGCGTGTTTAAATATTTTTGCAACATTTCTTGTTCTTGAGCCTGAGACTTAGCAGCGGTTTCTTTACAAGAAGCATGTTTTGTTCGCTCTTCCCAATTGATTGACTGACTTGTTTTAGTAAACGCTTTGACGTTTCCAACGGCATCACAGCAGTCTTTTTTATTCGACCATAGGTTTTGATATTGGTAATAATCTTTTTCGCCATTTCCGATGTAACAAGTGTTAAAACGAATCTCTCGTTTTTGTGCTTCTTTGGCTAATTTTAAATAATAGTACTGTATTTCACTATCGGAATATTTTTTATCACCCTGACCAGTCAGTAGCTCTGGTTTAAAAAATGATCGAATATCTAATTTAGTCGCTTCTGACATATTATTTATCGCTTTAGAACTTAGGCGAACAACGCCCGCTAATATGCTTGGAACTTTCGCCTCTTTTAATTCATCGAACATGGTCCAATCAAAGTAGTCAAATTTAGGTACGTTATCTTTACTTCCGAATCTTTCAATAATACTTTTTTCATCGGTGTGGTAGCCATCTGGAAACATTGGAAAAAATGGGTTAAGACGAACCGTTGTCCAAAAACCTGCTTCTGCAATCTTCTTCAAGGCGGCAAGTCTTCTTTTGTAAGAGGGAGCTCCTGGTTCAACCAAACGGGTATAATGCTCGTTATTACCAGAAATAGAATATTGGATGGAGATTAAGTCTTTATCGAAAATTGATAAATATTCATCATCTGCAGCCAAGTCTGAGCGCGTAAATACAATATGTGGATATTTATAATAATTTAAAATCTTAATAAGTTCTTTTGTTACGCCATATTTTTTATCCATACCCATAAATGAGTCGCTCATCGAGCCTATTCTTAAAGGAACTTTTGAATCCATAACTGCACGCCATTTACTCGGGCGATCAGTTTCAAAAACTGTGTGCATAATTTTTCTAACTTCACTGAGATCGACAGGAAATGGAATTGGTCGATTCCAAAATCCATGAGAAGTTAATTGGTCTTTTGCGTAGCAAAACACACAATTGTGAATACAACCACGTCCGTAGCTATCTATCTCGAAAGCATGGTGGCACTTAGAACAACTCGTGTGATAGTTAACTAATTTGAATGTAGTTTTAAATACAACGCTGCCTCGTGGCTGATTGTCACCGAATCGGTTGTAAATTTGATCATAAATAGACCAGTCAAAATTGTCAGGATATTTAGAGTTTAATGCTTTTATTTTTTTCCACATGTCGCCAGATATGGGTCCATTAAACATCTTAGCAACATTTGGATTTTCAAATAGAGTTACTTTTTCTTTTTCAACGTGAGTTGCTTCACCTAAAGGGAAAATATTTGAATTAGGAAATTGAATTAAATTGTTTTGCTGAACAACCTGTTGAGTACCATCATCATGCGTTGACATTTTGATCTCCATTTTTTGAAATAATTTTTTGTTCAGGTTGTTTTACAGCTTTAATTTGTACAGTTGGATTTTCAATAAAATGATTTATTGCCATTCTTGCAAGGCTTGAAAAATCTAAGAATGAGTTTTGCTTTAAAAATTCATCAATTTTCTTTATTTCAATAGAGCTAAATCTTACGGTTCTAATTATTTTGTTCATATACATCCTGCTGAATTTGAATACCGTGTATTACGATAGATTACGCGAGTCATACAATTTGATTTATTGCGCGCTTAGCAATGCAGCTGATGTTCCAATTTGTGCGTATAATAAAAGCTAAATTCGAATACCGAACTATCAAAGCTTAAGAAACCGTCGATAATACTTATATGCTTACACCCAAACAGAAGCTCTTCGTCAGCGAATATCTCATCGACCAGAATGCTGCGGCTGCAGCTCGCAGGGCTGGCTACAGCGTTAAAAGTGCCGATAAGATTGGTCATCAGCTACTAGAGAATACTAGAGTTTCAGGGCAGATAAAGACTGAGCTAGACAAAAGGCTGAATACGCTTGAAGTCAGCAGCCAAAATATTCTTCAAGAAATGGCCAAAATTGCATTTTTTAAAATCGCAGATATCTTCGAAGTCGACGAAAAAAACGAATTAAGGCTCAAGGACTTAAAAAAAATGGGTATCAACTCAGCATGTGCGATTAAAAGTATATCGGTTGGCAGAGCTGGCGCAGTTAGTATTCAGTTTTACGATAAAGTCACAGCACTAAAGTTATTGGGGGATTACTACAAGCTATGGGAAGGTACGGAAATTCGCGAAGGTAAACTTGATAGTAACGGCGAAACAGGCTTAGAGCGCATTCTTCGTATTGTTAAAGAACGTGCCCAGAAAGCGCGGGATGCGGAAGCGGCAAAAAAGGCTGCGGCAGCTACTTAGTGGGGATAAGACGCCCAATAGAATTCGTCAAGTTTGTTGTTTCTTTTAATAGTGGCAAAAGTTGCAGTTGAATAAATTTATCAAGTTTTTCATCATCGATTTCAGAAAATTCATGAGTACCTAAAATTATTGGTTCTCCGCAAGGAACATCATTAATCATCATATTGGCTTTAAAAATGACTTTAGTTTTATCTTTGAAAACGCCCTTTTCTTTTTTTACGTCATAGGTATAGACAAACTTAACGGGTCTTTGTCTTCTGAATACAAGAATTCCAACTAATACTGTTGAAGTAGCACAAAAAAATAAAATCAAATACAGCAGTATGTTTTCAGTCATTCGAAGCCTTTATAGAAAATACGTATTATCGGACGTACTACTTATCGGTAGTAATTAGAAAATATGTAGATGGAAAAAGACATTGGTTCAGAAAAGTTCTTAAAAAAGCTAGGTTTGTGCCTAAGATCGATTCGTATGAAAAAAGGCTGGACGTTAGAACAGACCGAAGAGCATGGCTGGCCATCGTGGCGTCATTTACAAAAAATTGAATCTGGAAAGAATATTACAGTACAAACGCTTTGGAAACTATCGCGTGTATATAAAATAAATTTGTCGGCGATTTTTAAAGACGTTGAAAGCTAAAGGCTCGTGCGAATTAGTTAAATAGAGGGCGAATAAACTTGTATGGTTTTTCCCTTTCTTACCTTTTTTTTGACATCATAAAGATACAAGACAGTTGTTTCGGTAACTTTTATATTTTTTTCGAATTTTCTAAATGCATCAAGTAGTGATTTTATTTCAACATGATGTTCTGGCATTTCATAGGCTCTTGTATTAATAATTTTACGTCCTAGAGCAATGCTCACCAAGTTAAAAGCTAAAAGTGCAGCCGTAATTTTAGGACAATTGATATTCTTTTCTATTTTATTCGTATCAGCATTTTTGAAATCAATTTTGAATTTACCATTCGACCGTATTCTGTAAAAATAGAGCATCACGCTTAAAGTTGAACGCAAGGATTGAATTTTTATATAGCTACCTTTTTTTCTTCGCATATTTCTAAGTGTTTCAGTATTGGGTTTTAAATCAACGCGCAAAGCAGTTATTAGCAGGTCATAAAAGTTTTCATAAACTATCTTTCTAGGCTCAATTTTTAATTGAACGAGTGCTCTCGTTAAATAATTTTCTATTTTAATAAGCTGCTTATCGATTCTTGCAATATCGCATAATTTTTTTTCATCAGTATCGCGTGCGGAACCGTATGCCGCCATAAATTCTTTATGAAGAGCTAATTTAAATATTCCCACTTTTTCTTCCTATTTTGGCGAAGGCATACGCGGATATTGTCCAGATGCACTCAGAAATAACATATTTTTTCAAAGGAGGAAAAATGAAAAAGAATCTGAACATTAAAACTGCTATCTGGATTTGCGGCATTTCACAGGCCGACTTAGCTAGATTAGCCAATATATCAAGCGAAGCACGTCTGTCGCGGATCATAAATGGAAGAATCAAGCCAACTGAAGAAGAAATAAGCAGATTAGCTGCAGTTTTGCACACACGTCTTGGGAAGGAAGATTTTGAAATGTTTGGAGGTGCTCAGTGAATTTAATTAACACCGCTGAAGCTTCACAATTTTTGAATCTTAAAAAAAGCCGATTGCGATACATGGTTTTCAGAAGACAAATCCCATTTATCAAAATTGGCGCATCAGTCATGTTTAATAAAGTTGATTTAGAAACTTGGCTCTCTGGGAAGAAACAAGGGGTAAAAAATGACTAGCAATGAATACATTTATGTCGCACAAAAAATTATTCAAAATCTAAGATCAAATCTTCGTGCGCTTTCAAAATTGCATCTGCGTGAATTAGATAGCCGTATTGGGTTATGCAACCCAGTACATGCGCAAATTTACGAGCTCATGCATCTGTTAGCGAAAATTATAACACAAATATCAAATTTATATGGAGAATTTTAATATGGGTAACCTAAAACCATTTTCAGAGTACGGAAAAAATTTAAAAGAAGTTGATTGGCTAGTTTCTAATATGCTGACAGCAGGTGGAACCTCGTTGTTAGCAGGTGATCCTAAGTCTGGAAAGAGCCAATTTGTCAGACATCTAATTTCGTCGTTATTAAACAAAACAGAATTCCTAAATAGCCAAACGACTCAAGTGGATAAAATTATTTATTTAGCATTGGAAGAAACTCCGAATGAATTAAAAAAGTATATAAATGATCTTGGCATTGACGACACTCGCGAAGACTTAATTATCGGCGACAGAGCGTGGTCTACGGGAAAAGATAACATTTCAGAATTAGAAGCTGATATAAAAAAATTCAAACCGTTGCTTTGTGTGATTGATACCTTTGTAGCCTA
>JAYUQO010000085.1:0-14467 GCA_043756765.1 Bdellovibrio sp.
CTGGATCATATTGCGGAAGGTGATTTAAATTGGGAAAAATATTTAGGCAGCGTGTACAATGGTGATAAAGGTCTTAAAGAACTGGTTTTAACTCAAGAAAGTAAAATTGACCCTGAAGAAGCTAGATGTATAAAACTTGAGGGTTTAGATAATTATGAATTTCACGTTGGTAAGTACGGCGCCTATGTGAAAACTAAAAAAGGTGAAGAATCTTTTAGTGCTTCGATTCCTGACGCGGAAGCACCAGCTGATGTCACAGCAGAGCAAATCGAAAAGTTAATTGAACAAAAAATTAAAGGTGCTGATTCATTAGGTGTTGATCCAAAAACCCAAAAGAAAATTTATGTTCTAAATGGTCGTTACGGCGCTTACGTTCAGTTAGGTGAAAATGACGATAAAGAAATCAAAAGGTCATCATTGCCACCAGGAATGGAGCCAACTGCTGTTGATTTTCCAATGTCCTTAGAAATTTTAGCGTTACCTAAGTCATTAGGTTTACACACGGATACGAAAAAAGATATTAAAGCCGGCGTTGGAAGGTTTGGTCCATATATTGTTTGCGATGGTGATTACCGATCAATTCCTAAAACAGAAACTGTTTTTACAATGAATTTAGAAAAAGCCATGGGATTATTATCACTACCTAAAAAAGGTCGCGGTAAAGCGGCACCATTGAAAGAATTTGGTAAGCACCCAGGTCATGATATTGAAGTTCAGTTACTTAACGGACCGTATGGTGTTTATATTAAAGCCGGAAAAACGAATGTCAGTCTTCCGGAAGGTATGACCGCTGAGCAGCTGACAGCTGAAAAAGCTTTTGATCTGATTTCAGAAAAAATCGGTGAAGGTTCAATTAACAAAACAACTGGCAAAAAAGCAGCTAAAGCCAAAGCTGAGGCATTAGGTGTTAAAAAAGTAATTACCAAAAACACAGCAGCGAAAAAAACAGTACTTAAAAAGAAAAAATAAACGATGGCAGATCAAAATAAAAAAGGACAACTTGAATTAGGTGAAACACGCGAACGTGAACCCGATCGCAATTTGCATCGCGGTGGCCGAAGTTTTTATTTTTTTGATTTTGATGACAACATTGCCTTTTTAACAACTCCGCTGATTCTTTTTAATAAAAAAACCAAAGATGAATTATTGTTGTCCAGTAGTGAATGGGCTTTGCACCATCAATCGATTGGGAAGTCTGGTCTTTATGAAGATTTCGAAATTAACTGGGATGAAGTTTCAGGAACATTCAGATGTTTCAGAGACGTTCAAATTTCAGAAGTTGAAAAAATAAACGGCCAAAAACAACCTTTTGTTCAAGATATCGTTTCAGCTTTGGGGTTTCCAGATGTGCAGTGGAAAGGTCCATCATGGGATTGTTTTTATCATGCCGTATTTAATCACCGCCCAATATCAGTTATCACAGCCAGGGGCCATTCGGATGTGACTTTGCGTGCGGGTATTTATGAATTTGTTAAATCAGGTTATTTACCAATGGAGCCTAATTATTTAAGTTTGTTCGCTTGCAGCAACAAACAAACACGACTCAATTTTGGTGATGCTGATTTTAAAATGTCGACGCCAGAGTTAAAGCAAAAAGCGATCAGAGCCTCTGTTGAAAAAGCGATCGAAGTTTATGGTTACAGTCACCATCATCGTTTTGGGATGAGTGATGATGATCCTAAAAATATACAATTAATTGTTGAGGAAATGGCCAGACTAAAGTCGAAATACCCTGAGATGTCATTTTTTATGATCGAAACTCATGGCGGAGACTTCATTAAACATGAAGTTTCTCAGCATGGTCTTATGACACCACTCGTAAACGATTCGGTTGTGCAGCTGAGTTTATTTGATCAGTTATCCAGACAAAAGACCTAGTGCTGCAATTGGCCTCCACTTCAAATAAGTCTGTGCATATAATTATGACTACCTAACACGTAAGGAATTCGAAATGAAATTGCAGGCATTACTATTTAGTTTATTGGTCGTAGTTGCTCATCATGGACAAGCTCAAGTTTTTGATTTTAATAAATCATTAGATTGCAATTGGGTAGATCCTATACAATCTGCTTTTTTAGCAAATCATTTAACATATAAAAACAAAGATGCAGCTTTAGAAGCCCGTGTTGTGGAGCAATATATTAAACGTCAAGACCCAGCTAAAATTTATTTATTACAAGATGATATTGAAAAAATTAAATCATCTATGAAAAATCTATTTACAGCTTTAGATAAAAAAGACTGCAAATTTATCAATGAAGTTCAAAGCCTAGTTGTTCAAAGAATGACTGAGAGAACTGAATATGTTAAAAAGTTTTTAGGTAAAGATTTTATTTTTAATAAAGAAACTGAATTTGTTTATGATCCGAATCAAAAAAGTTTTCCTAAGACAAATACAGAGGCTGAAGCTTTTATTTCAAAATATATCCAGTTTCAAGTTGCAAATTACATAGCGACTGATATCAAAACTGACGAAGCTAAAGCACGAGTTATTAAAAACTACGAAAGAAATTTAAAACGAATCAAAGATACAAAATTTGATGATTTAGTTTCAAATTATTTAAATTCATTCGCAGGGGCATTAGATCCACATTCAACTTTTTTCAGTCGTGATTTCTATGAAGATTTTAATATCGACATGAAATTAAAATTAGAAGGTATCGGCGCGACACTTTCACAAGATGACGGATTTACCACAGTTGAAGCTTTAGTCACTGGTGGTGCTGCTGCAAAATCGGGTCTATTAGAACCGAAAGATAAAATTGTTGCTGTGAGCAAAAAAGACGGAAAAATGGAAAATGTAGTCGACATGGATTTAAAAGATGTTGTTAAACTAATTCGCGGACCAAAAGGCACAAAAGTGACTTTATCTATTTTACGTAAAGAGGCTTCAGGGAATAAAAAATTTGATGCGGAGTTAACTCGTGAAGTGATTTCATTAGAAGATAATGCGATCACAATTTATTACCAAGATCGCACGATCAACGGTGAAAAGAAAAAAATTGGAATTATTAACTTCCCTTCATTCTACGCTGATTCAAATAAAGGTGGAAAAACGTCATCAGCTGATATGCGCCGGGTATTGACCGAAGCTAAAGCTAAAAAAGTTGATGGTATTGTTATCGATTTATCAACAAACGGCGGTGGTTCGTTAGATGATGCTGTCAAAATTGGTGGTATGTTTATTAAAACAGGAAACATTGTAAAACAGACATCACGCCGAGGCAGTGAATCTGCTTTAGCAGATACGGATGAAAAAGTTGATTGGGACGGACCAGTAGTTGTCTTAACTTCGCGTGTGTCAGCGTCTGCATCAGAGATTCTATCTGGCGCACTAAAAGATTATAACCGTGCCGTCGTTGTTGGCGGAGATCACACATACGGCAAAGGCAGTATTCAAACAGTGTTGCCAATCCCTGGGGAATTAGGCGCTTTGAAAGTGACAATCGGAATGTTCTTTATTCCTGGCGGCTATTCAACACAACATAAAGGTGTCGATGCAGATATCGTTTTCCCAAGCCCTTTTCATGTCGACGATATTGGTGAAAAAAGTATGGATTATTCTTTGCCACCTAAAAAAATCAGTTCATTTATTTCCAAAGAAGCCCAGCCAACAGATGCAAAAGCTCAGTGGCTTCCAATTAAATCTGAATGGATCAAAACTTTGAAACAAAGATCGGAAGCTCGCATTTCAAAGAATGAAGAGTTTAAAAAAATTACTGATGAACTAGAAAAAACTAAAAAATTAGGTAAGACTATTAAAGTTTCTGATATCTTAAAAGATAAAGGCGAAAAAGAGAAAAAAGTTAAAAAATCTCGCTATGGTGGCAAAGATGATAAAGAAAAAGAATTCTTAAAGCGTGCTGAGATTCAAGAAGCTTCAAATGTTTTAGCCGATTTAATTTTACTTGAAGAAGGTAAAGTTAAAGATTTAACTAAAGTTGTTATTCAGTAGATGAAAAAATTCTTATTATCCATTTTAGTCGTGGCACAGTTAGTAAGTTGTGCCACATCACCTGAAGCGGCTGGCATTAGCGAAGATGATATTAATACTGAAGCGGCCAAAGCCTATCAAGACGTTAAATCAAAAGCCAAAATTTCAAATAATAAAGAATGGACAGCAATGGTTCAAAAAGTTTCTGAACGTATTGCAAAAGCATCTGGAAAAAACTATCAATGGGAATATATTTTAATTGACGGCCCTGAAGTGAATGCATGGTGTATGCCTGGTGGTAAAATCGCAGTCTACACAGGAATTATGCCTGTTTTAAAAACGGAAGCGGCTTTAGCTGCGGTTCTTGGGCATGAAGTGGCTCATGCGACTTTACGTCATGGTTTACAAAACTATGCGAGAGCTAAACAGCAAAATTATTATGGCTTAGCCATAGCTGGCGCATCGGCAATTGGCGGGGCACTATTATGTAAAACTGAAAAATGCAGACAACTTAGTCAGCTTGGCGGGATGGCTGCGGGATTTGGTTTAATGTTTTATCAAAGAAAATTTTCAAGAGCTGACGAAACTGACGCCGATCATGAAGGTCAGTTGTATATGGCACGTGCTGGTTATGAACCTTCTGAATCGATTCGTCTTTGGGAAAGAATGGCAGCTAGTAAAGGTGGCGCTGGCGGTCCGGAATTTATATCGACACATCCATCTGATGAGCGTCGTAAAAGTAATCTGACCCAGTGGTTGCCAGCAGCCCAAGCCGAATATCAAGATTCACCAAATAAATATGGCTTAGGCTCAGTGATAAAATAATTAGCTAATTATTAAAACTAAGCAGCTCGTAATCTTGCAATGCGATCATCCAAAGCTGGATGAGTCGAAAGCAAAGCC
This sequence comes from Bdellovibrio sp., assembly GCA_043756765.1. Classification (GTDB taxonomy): domain Bacteria; phylum Bdellovibrionota; class Bdellovibrionia; order Bdellovibrionales; family Bdellovibrionaceae; genus Pseudobdellovibrio. Next base: position 4,838 of record JAYUQO010000085.1, read on the forward strand.
ATAAATCCTTTTTTGCGATTTGAAATTTGCAAACTAGCAACCGGACTTTTCTCTTCTGGCGACGGAGCAAATTCATGTTTCAAACGTTCTAAAGCACGAATCATTTTATCTTTTCCACCTAAGCTAACTGCGCCAGCATCAGCACGATATTCACGCTGCCGTGACACATAAGAAACTACAAACATGCCTAAAATATTAAAAATAATATCAAACACAATGGTCGCAAACATTCGAACCATTGGTGCATTTTTTTCTTCAACATTACTGGCAAGGGCATAAGCTGCAAGTCTGGCTAAGAACATACCAAACGCATTCACAACACCTTGAACAAGAGTCATAGTGACCATATCGCCGTTTGCGATGTGCGCTACTTCATGGGCAAGTACACCTTCGACTTCGTCTTTATTCATTTGAGTTAGTAATCCAGAAGAAACAGCAACTAAAGAATTTGAACGACTCGGGCCAGTGGCAAAAGCGTTCATTTCTTGACCTTGGTAAATTCCAACTTCGGGCATTTTTGAGAGTTGAGCATTTCTTGCTAAGCGATAAACAGTTTGCACGAGCCACAGTTCTTCAGGATTTCTGGTGTCGGGAGCAATCACTTCAACACCCATCATTTTTTTAGCCATGAATTTTGAAATCAAAAGCGATATGAAAGCACCACCAAAACCCCAGATTAAACAGAAAGCCGCCAGAGCGCCGACATTAATGCCTTGCGCGCCAAGGTAGGGTTGGATTCCTAGGACTGAAATAATAACGTTAATTGTGATCATAATCAGAACGTTGATGATGATCATGAAACCAAATCTTTTTATAAAATTCATATTTGAGATCTCCTTATCTTAGTGATTAAGATATTTGTAAATATGTATTGGAATATATTAACGTCAAGGCCAGCAAAGTAAAGAATAACTGGATTTAGAAACACCATAGCAGCTGCTGTATAATTAGGCTTATGCGCAGCTTGTTAGAATTTCTAGATAGCAAAAAATCAAAGGAATTTGCTATATTGACCCACGATGAAAAAATCTGCCGACAACCAAAACCCTGATTCAAACAAATCGTTTTCAGGACTATCGCATAGCTTACTGCTTGAGATGCATTCGCACATGGTCAAATCTCGGGTTCTAGAAGAACGCCTTATTAAAATATATCGCGCGGGCGAATCTTTTTTTTGGATCGGTGGACCTGGTGAAGAAGCTTGGGGTGTTCCGTTAGGAATGCTGGCTCGTAAAGGCCAAGGCCCGAAGTACGACTATCTTCATTTGCACTATCGGTGTTCACCTACACTTGTCGCTATGGGTTTAGATATGAAAGATTCGATTCGTCTAATGATGAATCGTTCAACAGACAAATCAACAGGTGGCAGAAATTTTTCAAATCACTTTAGTATACCTGAATGGAATATTGCGCCAGTGACTTCCCCTCTTGAAGTTCAATATCCGATTGCATGCGGAACAGCTCATGTGCAAAAAAGAACAAAATCAAAAGCAATTACAATTGTGACTGGCGGAGACGCAGGTACCGCAGAAGGTGATTTTGCATCTACTTTGATATTAGCATCTCGTCGTGGTCAAGAATTACCAATGTTAATCACTGTGCAAAATAATAAATGGGGTATTTCAACTTCTTACGACGGTCAGCACGGCGAAAACTTTATCGCTGATCGGGCTAAAGCCTTTAATATTAAATCTTCAGTGATTAACGGGAATGATCCTGTTGAGGTGTATTTAGCGCTTCAAGAAAATATGAATTACATTCGCGAAACAGGAAAGCCTGCTTTTATCGAAGCTATGGTTTCAAGGTTGTACGGTCATTCATCGGCTAGCGGTGCGAATCCTGTGTCTGAAGAAATTGATCCAGTGAAAAAATTTGAAGAGCGTTTGATTAAAGCTGCAATCATTACGGCCAAAGACTCTCAAATGATCTGGGAAAAATACGAAGAAGAAGGCGTCAAAGCGGCTGAGATCGCAAGATCAGAACCAGTACCAACACCTGAAAGTGTTTGGGATCATACTTTTGTTAATAATGAAAATGCAGACTGGAGAAAATTCTAATGGCTCACATGGCTCAAGCTGTCAGATTAGCTTTGCATTACGCAGAGACAAATTATGATTTAAAAGATGTTTTCGGACAAGATGTGGGTGCACCGCTAGGTGGGGTATTCACAGCTACTCAAGGTTTGAAAACAACATGGAATTCAACTTTAGATGAACGTGGTATTATCGGTATGGCCATGGGAATTGCTATGACTGGTGATCGCTGTGTTGCTGAAATTCAATTTGCTGATTATATTTTCAATACAATGGATTTATTAAAAATAGCTGGGAATACTTTATGGTGTACGAATGGCCAATTTAATTTACCAATGACAGTGATGACTCCAGTCGGTGCAGGTATTCGCGGAAGCGTTTATCATTCGCATTCATTTGATGCGTGGGCTTCGCGTTTAACTGGTTGGAAAGTTGTGATGCCATCAACGCCGCTTGATGCTTATGGTTTATTATTATCCTGTATTAAAGATCCCAATCCATGTTTATTTTTAAAACCAAAAGCATTAATGCGAGTTCGTGGTGAAGAACTTATTCCAGGCGAACCACAAGATGAAAAAGAATTAAAAGCCATGATTGATGCTCCTATTGGTGATCGTACAAAATGGCAGGCCCGCTGGCCAAAAATTGAAGAATATTTAATTCCAATTGGACAAGGTAAAATCACACGTGTTGGTGAACAAATTTCTGTGATTAGTTATGGTAGGCACTTATTACTTTGTAATGAAGCGGCAGACCAATTAGCTAAAGAAGGTTATTCTGTTGAAGTTATCGATTTAAGATCTATATACCCCTATGACTGGGCTTTAATTAAATCATCGGTCAAGAAAACAGGACGGGTGTTATTTGTGAACGAAGACACTGAAGTGACTAATTTTTGTGAACACTTATCATATCGGGTCACACAAGAATTGTTTTATGAATTGCTAGCCAGACCGCAAGTTTTAGCTGGTAAAAATCTACCTGGTATTGGATTACATCCCCATTTAGAAGATGCCAGCGTTCCGCAAAAGCATGAAATTATTGATGCGATTAAATCAATTTGCGCAGAAGTTCCTTAAAATGAATTATCCATTTGATAAATACAAACTGTACAGCGATGCGGTTCAATCCCCGCAAACTGATGCCTTGTTTTACGAAACAACTTATAAAGAAGTTTTTGGATCTGTAAAATCAAAAATGAATTTACGAGAAGATTTCTGCGGGGCAGGTGCCATCAGTTGCGAATGGGTTAAAAGAAATAAAAACTATTTTGCTTTTGGCTTAGATTTAGATGTTGAGCCAATGATGTATGGTCGCGAAAAGTATGTTTCCAAACTAACGCCGGGTCAGAAAAAAAGAATCGTGCTTATTCAGAAAAATGTTTTAGAAAAAAACTTGCCATCAGCTGACATTAGCGTTGCAGTGAATTTTTCATACTTTATTTTCAAAGACCGTGTGCTTTTAACAAAATATTTTAAAAATGTTTTTAAATCATTAAATCATCGGGGTTTATTTTTAGTGGATGTTTTCGGCGGAACTAACTGCACTGATGCAATCACGGATGTCACTAAGCTTAAAAAATTTACCTATTATTGGGATCAAAACAGCTTTGATCCTGTTTCAAATAACGCTGAATTTGGTATTCATTTTAAATATAAAAACAAAATGTACAAAAATGTATTTTCCTATGACTGGCGTATGTGGACTTTGCCTGAACTTAAAGAAATTATGCTTGAAGCCGGTTTTTCTGATGTTCTAATCTACTGGGAAGGTACAAATAGCCAAGGCGGCGGTAACGGAAAGTTTACCCCAATCAAAAAAGGCGAATCATGCTTAAGTTGGATTGCCTATGTAGTCGGAGTTAAAAAATAAATGCAGCAAATGATGAAAATCAATCAATATGAAGTCTGGATCAGTTTAGGTTGTAGCACTGCTGAAAAAGCCCTACCACAGCCAGTGCATTTTGATCTAACACTTCATTTTCAGGAAAACATTAAAGGCTGTAGTACAGATCAGTTATCAGATACTGTTGATTATATATCTTTGACAAACATTATTAAAAAAATTTCATTACAAAAGTCATATCACCTTATTGAGCATCTTTGTTTTTCAGTGCATGAGGCATTGGTTCAAGATTTAAAAAATAAAAGCGTTAGGTGTGATCTAACAACAAGCCTTAAAAAAGTGAGACCGCCAGTTGAGTCTCTTCAAAGTGGTGTTGAATTTTCATGTCACAGCAAGGTGTAGACCAACATCAATTAACACAAGTCATATTAGGCCTAGGGTCTAATATTAATCCATTGCTTAATTTAAGATGTGCTTTATCAGAAATAAAAAAAGTAAAATCTTTAAAAGTTCTAAGTTTAGGATCTATTTACGAATCAGAAGCTTTATTGCTTGAGGCTAACACGCCACGCTTTAATAAACCTTTTTTAAATTCAGCAGTCTTGGTTGAAATCGAACAACTTGATGCTGTGGATTTGTTAAAACAAATTAAACATATCGAAAAAAAATTAAAACGTATTTCAACAGAAAAATGGGCACCACGAACTATTGATATTGATATTCTCTGGACTGATGGTCCACCTATTCAATCTGAAGAATTAACCGTTCCCCATAAAGAATTTATGCACAGGCCATTTGCGCTGTTACCGGCTTTAGATATTTACCCGCAACTTTTAAAAAAAATGAAAATAGACGCCCCCCAGTGGATGAATCAAGGTCATCAATGGCCGCTGAACTGTCGAAAATCAATTAATCACACATGGTCAAAAATTGTAGCCATTGTTAATTTAACTAAGGATTCGTTTTCTGATGGTGGTTCATTGATGTCAGAAAATGATTTTATCAATAGGTTAAATCAATTAGCTTATGAAGGTGCCGAGGTTTTTGATTTTGGCGCTGAGTCAACCAGACCTGGTGCAATAGCAGTAAATGTCACGACAGAGCTTATGATTTTAAAAAAGTATTTAAAGATTTTTTTTGATTGGAGATCTGATCAAAAATCAAACATTGGACTTTCTATTGATTCGCGAAAATTTGATGTGCATCAAGATATTTTAAGTACTTATCCTGTCGATTATTTGAATGATGTGTCAGGCTTTACAGATCATCGGATGCTTGAATTGCTAAAAATATTTAATGTTCAAGCTGTTTGTATGCATTCAATTACAGTTCCACCACAAAAAGACAGAATTATTTCTGAAGACCAAAATACAATCGATTTTCTAATTGATTGGTGGGATAAAAAAATAGAATTCTTTAATAGTTATGGCATTGACGGTTCAAGATTTATTTTTGACCCTGGTATTGGTTTTGGCAAATCACCTCATCAAAGTTTTGAAATTTTAAACAAAGTTTCTGAATTTAGCAGATTGAATCATGATATTTATATTGGTCATTCACGAAAATCATTTTTAAAGTTAGTAACAGACAAGCCTGCTGCTGAAAGAGATCCTGAAACTGCAAAAATTACGGCAGGATTAAATCAAGGCTACGTTCAGTATTTACGTGTACACAATGTGCTTTTAAACAAAAAGGCGTTGTTAGCAATATGACATATCAAAATGTTATCCATGAATTAGAACAACTTTCGATTATGCCAAAGACAATGCCTGGCTTAGTGAAGCTTCAGTCCGCTTTGGCAGAAGTCAGTTGGTTTAGAGAAATTGATCAGCGAAAAATCATTACAGTCGCTGGTACTAACGGCAAGGGCACAACATGTGCGGCTTTAGAAACTTTACTGATGTCAGCAAATCAAAAGGTGGGTTTATTTACGTCTCCGCACTTGATTACTACTACAGAAAGAATTCGGATTAATGCTCAGGATATTTCTGAAAATGATTTTGTCAGAATTTATTTAAAACATAAAAATTTGATACAAAAACATCAACTGACACATTTTGAAAGTTTAACGTTACTAGCTGCCGTTTATTTTTTTGAAGAAAACACTTTAGATTATATTATTTTCGAAGTTGGGCTTGGTGGGTTGCATGACGCCACGAATGTGTTTCCGAATCAGTATTCGATTATTACCAAATTAGGTTTGGATCATCAAAATATTTTAGGTAAAAATTTATTTGAAATTGCACAAAATAAGTTTGGTATTATTAAAAATAATTCTGTCGTGGTTCACCATTCTATTGAAGATAAGACCGTTTATGAATCACTTCAAAAAACTGTGGCCGATAAAAAGTGTGAATGTTTTGAAGCTACAAGTTATAGTCAATTTAAAACTAATTTGATCGGGCAAAGAGCCTTTGAAAATATAAATACTGCAATCACCGTATTTGAAAAGCTCGGATTCAACTTCCTCCAGCATGTCAAATCTTTAGAAAGTATTCGTTGGTCTGGACGAATGCAAAAAGTTGACTTGTCAGTTTTAAATAATACGATTCAGTGTGATGCTTATTTGTCGGGGGATCATAATCAACAGGGCATGCAAAGCCTAGTCGATATTTTAAATGATTATCAATGGAATAAGCTGCATCTTATTGTAGGTATAGGTCAGGATAAATGTTGTGAGCCAATGCTAGATATTTTAAGGCAGTTAAAAGATATTCAATTTTATCTGACGCAGACTCCGTTTAAAGGATTAGATATTTCAGATTATCCTGAAAAATACAAAAAAATTGCTGTTTTCAGTGATAATGTTGTATTTAATATTATTAAAAATATAACCACCGAAAAAAATGATCTTATCGTTGTAACTGGTTCTTTATATTTAGTTGGCGAAGTATTAAGTCAACTATCAGGCGAAATCAGATCGAACAAATAAACTTTTTGTTTCTAAGCCAACACCTTGAAGTTTTTTGACAGCATCATTACCACCGCGATTAATCACACATAAAACAGTGCTAATATGTGCACCCACTGATATTAAATCATTGTAGCTCATGATAACTTGACCGCCAGATGTGATCACATCTTCAATGATACAAACTTTTTTATTTTTAATATCAGCGCCTTCTGCAAATAAACAAGTTCCATAATCCTTGGCTGCTTTTCGAACGAAACACACAGGTAAGCCGGTTTCTAGCGACAATGCCGTAGCTACGGGGATTCCTCCCATTTCCAGACCTGCTAAAGCTTGGGTGCCGATAGGAATTAGCGAAGCCATTTGTTTGGCGATTTCTTTCAGTAATCCAGGTTGAGATTCAAAGCGATACTTATCGAAATACTCTTTAGAAATTTGACCGCTACGTAATTTAAATTCACCTGTTAAGTGGCAAACATCATAGACTTTTTTTGCAAGTTGTTGATGGGTCATTTGGTTTCCTTTAGACACTTAAATATTGGCCCTGTTTATGCTTATTCAATAAGTGTAATTATACGGAGTCTGCTATGAAGTTCAAGTTGAGTCACAAATTTAAAAATACAGTCAGAAAATTTTGGTCATCAGAATATCAAATTTTTCGACTTTTCAGCATCTTAGCGGGCTTAACACTTTTGTTTGTTTTTTTTATGAAAACAGTGCAAACAACTCCAGCCAGAAATATAAGCATTGATTCTGGTGCCACAATTGAAATTCCTGTGATCAAAATAGGACCATAATGGCAAAGTTAGATTAACTGGTTATTTTAACCTGTTATTTTCGGTGTTCTTTTTTACGTAAGTGCCACTGCTCAAGAGCATATTTTCGCATATCTTCAATATTATCGAACTCATCCATGATTTCTACACCTAGAAGTGTTTCAACGGCATCCTCTAGCGTCACAAGCCCTGTTGTCACACCGTATTCGTCTGTGACGACTGCAAGATGGCCTTTTTCTTTGATAAAAAAATCTAGAGACTGAGACACTGACATTTTTTCTGAAACTGTCGGGATCGGAACGATCAGTTCAGAAATTTTTTTATGATGTAAATCTTGAGACAACGCTTCAAGAATTTTATAACGATGAGTAATTCCAATGATATGATCTAACGAATTTTCATAAACAGGAATTCTAGAAAAACGAATCGGTTTAAATTTTTTCGCAACTTCTTGAACTGTAAGACTTGCTTCGAGCGCCATGAACACTGATCGTGGCGTCATGATGTCAGCAACATAAATATTATCCAACTTCATTAAGTTTTTAATGATCACGGATTCTTTGGCCTTTAAAGTTCCTTCTTCAACGCCAATTTCTGCAGATTTGATCATTTCATCGCGGGTCACATCAGGTTCTTCAATATCAGAACTCAGCGATTTTGAAATGGCTTCAGACATTTTAACAAAAGGATATAAAGCGATCGTCATAATCTGCACGCAATAGGCCGTAAAAACTGAAAGTGCTTTCGGATTATTTTTACCAATAGTTTTTGGTAAAATTTCAGAAAAAACAAGAATCATAAATGTGAGAAATACAGAAAAAAGAGTAACATATTTATCGCCAAATTCTGTGTGAACTTTGTAGGCGATCCATGCTGATCCTAAAGTATGTGATGTTGTATTTAGTGTCAGAATTGCTGAAAGTGATCGATCCATATTATCAATAACATGCTTTAGAATTTTTCCAGACTTAGGTCTTTGTTCGGCGATCACTTCAACGTAAGCCGGTGAAAGGGATAGTAAAACTGCTTCACAGAGAGAGCAAATAAAAGAAATGAATAAAACCAAAATAAACGAAATAAGTATCAACAACATTGAATAAAGACATTAGCACTGATTTCAAATGAAGTATAATACCATGATGCAAGTTGTTGTTAGAACAAGTACATTAAAACCAAGCTCATGAATTGATCAACTACAGTCCTTCTATTAACCAGGCTAATTTCGCTGCTGGTTGTATACTTTGTGGATTTAGCCGATAGTTGAAATCCAACATGGTAGTGATATCCAAGGTGCTCTAAATAACCTAAACTGAGTTGATAACCGTGACCACTGGACCACAGTCGTGTGGTCGCTTGAAAGTCATAATAAGCTAAAGCATGTAATCCAGAATAAGCATAGTAACCAAGAACAAAACCGTAATTGTGCGCTTTTTCAAATCCAAATTCATTTCTAATTTCGGTCAGATGTCTTACGCCAAAAGAGGGGCCTTCGCGACCAAGGTATAATAAATCAACATTAAATTTATTATTCATTTTATGTTGGTTACTGGCGTCGCGAGTTTCTGTGAAAGTTCCGCTTAGCTGAACCATTAAAGACTGCATACGTGGTGACATCGATGCCTGACCTAAAGAGCTTAGTAAAAGTATAAAGACGATGATACGCATACAAAAATCGTACTTGAGAAAAGTAATGAAGAGTATAAAAAAAGGGCTTAGAAGATAATTCTAAGCCCTTTTTAAATTTTACTTTAAATATTAAAACTAAATCTTAAAACTTACTTATTTTCAGCAGCACGTTTTGCGGCGTACTTCTTAGCAAGATCTTCTTGAACATTTCTAGGAGCTGGTTGGTATTTAGCAAATTCCATAGAGAATTCGCCTTTACCTTTAGTCGCAGAACGTAAATCAGTCGAATAACCAAACATTTCAGTTAATGGAACTTCGGCCTCAATAGTCACGGTGCCTTCGATCGTTGTTGTACCAACGATAACGCCACGACGTTGATTGATTTGACCAGATGCCGGACCTTGATATTCTTCAGGAACAGTTGTTTCAAGCTTCATGA
>JAYUQO010000086.1:0-4970 GCA_043756765.1 Bdellovibrio sp.
GACTACGATTTAAAATCAATTGTTTATGATCTTAATAAGTCTTCAGCTGAGCTTGCAAAAAAAGCGACCGCAGAACATTTCAAAAAAACAAATCGTAAAGCCTACGTAGCTGGTGCTTTAGGTCCGACGAATAGAACAGCTTCGTTAAGTCCCGATGTAAATAACCCAGCTTACAGAGCCATTAGTTTTGATGAGCTAGTAATAGCTTACACTGAACAGATCAACGCTTTACTTGCGGGTGGTGCTGATATTATTTTAGTCGAAACTATTTTTGATACGCTGAATGCCAAGGCTGCATTATATGCTTTTCAAGAAATTCAAGAAGTGACGTCGTACAAAATTCCTTTGATGATATCGGTTACGATCACTGATCTCAGTGGTAGAACTTTATCAGGTCAAACTGTTGAAGCTTTCTGGAATAGTGTAAAGCACAGTAAGCCCTTAAGCATCGGGATTAATTGCGCCCTTGGTGCAAAAGAAATGAAACCTTATATTCAAGAGTTATCAAGAATTGCTGACTGTTTTATTTCTTGTTATCCGAATGCGGGGTTACCGAATCCGCTAGCACCAACTGGATATGATGAAACTCCGGAATCACTAGCAGCTGAATTAAGTTCAATGGTTGATGAAGGAATCGTAAACATGATCGGTGGTTGTTGTGGAACAACACCTGCGCACATTGCAGCCCTTGTAAAATATAATAAAACAAAAGATGGGCGTTCACCTGAAAAATGGAAACTGATTAATAAAAAACCTTTAAGACTTTCAGGGTTAGAGCCTTACACACACGAAAGACCATTTACGATTGTTGGTGAAAGAACCAACGTGACGGGTTCAAAACAATTCGCTGGCCTTATTAAAAATAAAAATTACGAACAGGCCCTTGTCGTTGCTAAACAACAGGTCGAAAATGGGGCTAATATACTTGATGTGAATTTTGATGAAGGCTTACTTGATTCAAAAAATGTCATGATTCATTTTTTGAATTTATTGGCTTCAGAACCTGATATTTGTAAAATTCCGGTGATGGTGGATTCATCAAAATGGGAAGTTCTCGAAGCCGGTCTGAAGTGCCTTCAAGGAAAATCAGTTGTAAATTCAATCTCGTTAAAAGAAGGCGAAGAGTCTTTTGTTAAGCAAGCAAGTGTTGTTAAAAAAATGGGTGCTGCTGTGATTGTGATGGCTTTTGATGAAAACGGCCAAGCAGTGACTTGTGATGAAAAAATCAGAATTTGTAAAAGAGCTTATGATATTTTAGTGAACAAAGTGGGTTTTGATCCATCTGATATTATTTTTGATGGAAATATATTAACGGTGGCCACAGGTTTAGAAGAGCATGATAATTACGGTGTTGAATTTATTGAAGCCGTTAAAAAATTAAAAAATGAATGCCCAGGTACTTGGACCAGTGGCGGAGTATCTAATTTAAGTTTTTCTTTCCGTGGACAAAATGTCATCCGTGAATCAATGCATTCAGTGTTTTTATATCACGCGATTCAGGCAGGCCTTGATATGGGTATTGTTAATGCCGGGATGATCACAGTTTATGATAATATTCCTAAGAGTCTTCGGGATTTATTAGAGGATGTCGTCTTAAATAGGAATCATGACATAACAATAACGGGTACAGAAAAACTATTAGAATATTCTAAAACAATTAAATCTGATTCTGGCAAATCAACGGATACTTCAGTAGTTGATGCAAAAAACGAATGGCGTAAATTAGATTTTAATGAACGAATTAAACACTCATTGGTGTTTGGTTTAGATCAATATATTGAAATCGACACAGCAGAAGCATTAAGCCAATTAAAAATTCCTTTAAATGTTATTGAAGGTCCTTTAATGGACGCTATGAAAGTTGTGGGCGATTTATTTGGTCAAGGCAAAATGTTTTTACCCCAAGTGGTCAAATCAGCCCGCGTGATGAAAAAAAGCAGTAGCCCATTTAGAACCATATTTAAAGGCTGAAAAAGAAGAACGTGAAAGAAACAGAGCTGTAGGCGCAAAAGAAGAAAAATCTAAAAAAACAATTTTGATCGCCACTGTTAAGGGCGATGTGCATGACATCGGAAAAAACATCGTCGGCGTAGTTTTAGCTTGTAATGGGTATGAAGTGATCGATCTAGGAATTATGACTCCGTTGCATAAAATTATTGAAGGCATTAAAATGCATCAGCCTGAAGTAGTTGGTTTTAGTGGTTTGATTACCCCATCACTTGATGAAATGATTTACAATCTTTCAGAAATGAAAAGTCAGGGTATTCACTTGCCTGTGTTAATTGGCGGAGCAACTACGTCGCGTGTTCACACAGCTGTGAAAATGGATCCTGTCTATGACGGATTAGTTGTCCACATTGCTGATGCATCAAGAACCACAGAAGCATTAAATCAAATTTTATCTCCAAAAACAGCGGACGAAAATTTTAAACAATTTAAAATCGAGGCTAAAAAAGCTCGTGAAAATTTTCTAACTGGCGAAAGTGAAAAAGAAGTTATCACAATCGAAGTTGCACGTAGTAAAAAAGTTAAATTAGACTGGACGACAGCCGATTTACCAACACCACAATGGACGGGGATTAAAGATTTCAATGTCAGTCTGAAAGAAGTCTCTGAATATATTGATTGGTCGCCGTTTTTTTGGACATGGGATTTAAAAGGGACATATCCTAATATTTTGAGTTCTGAAAAGTATGGTGTTGAAGCTACAAAATTATTCAATGATGTGCAAAGCATGCTAGGCGATTGGGTTAAAACAAAAGCGATTCAGCCCAAAATCGTTACTGGAATATATGAGGCCTTAGCTACTGATGAAACTGTTTTTGTTTACGAAGCTGACTCTCAAAAAACGTTATCCAAAAAACCAATAGAAAGTTTTCATTTTGAAAGACAACAAAAAGCTAAAACTGTGAATTCAGATGTTCACTACAGTCTTGCAGATTTTATTATGGATAAAAATTTTGTGGCAGTTCAAAAAGCAGCTGACTTGCTGGCTGCTCATGAGCAGCGTAAAGACTACATGGGTTTTTTCGCCGTAACAGCGACTAATGATGTCGAAAAGATTGCTAACAAATTTGAAAAAGAAAATGATGATTATAATTCAATTTTGGCAAAAGCACTTGGGGATCGTATTGCGGAAGCTAGTGCTGAATGGGCGCATCAGCAAATCAGAAATAACTTTGGTTTTGGTTTGAATGAAAATTTAACCCGTGAAGAAATCATTAAAGAAAAATACCGAAGTATCAGACCAGCACCTGGTTACCCATCATGCCCTAATCATACCCAGAAGCAAAAATTTTGGAAAATGATGGATATTGAAAAACGTACGGGCATTCAACTGACTGAAACATTTGCGATGAATCCAGGATCAAGTGTTTGCGGATATTATTTCATGAATGAAAAAGCGAAGTATTTTGCTATTTAGTTTTCGGCTGTTTAACGTGCACACAAAACTAAAAACTACTGAGTAAGAGCATATTCATTTGATAGATTTAACTCTGTGATCCATTTGTTTAAGTAATCGTGATCAACTGGAGTTTCGCTTAAGATGCCACGAATATCTGTAATGTGTTTGGCAGAGTTGCCTTCGCGATAGAAAACAAGTTTTTTAATAATTACATCTTCAGGTTTTGCTAAGTAAACTTCAAAATCTTTAATAAACGAAACCTTATGTCTTCTTTTAAATTCCTCAATAGAATGAGGTGAGTTTTTACGAATCATAACATCTATTTTTAATCCAGATTTGTGATGTAAAAGATTAAACTGACCTCGTTGGTTAAGTTCAGCTTTAATAACCTCAAGCGGTGGGCAGTAGTATTGTTCCAGCGGGAAGCTAGACTCTATTTTGTTTGCATCTTGAGGATTAATATTAATAACAATATCCATATCTTGAGTCATTCTAGGTTCGCCGTAAATAATCGAAGCTACAGAGCCTACAACCATGTACTCAATATTCTGCTTTTCGAGTGTTTTTATAACTTCAGCAAAAATTTCTAAAACTGTTGTCACTACTTAGAGCCTTTGCGAAAAGATTCACGCACGAGATGAAGTATTTCAACTTGGTTTAAATTTGGATTTTTTTTAGTCAGCTGATAAGACTTAACTTGAAATGCAAAATTGTAGAGGCTCTCAGACAGGCGTAGTTTTTTTTCTATTTTTTTTGGATCAAGTTTATAATCAAACATATTATAATTATAGATCGTTTATTATGTTTGATCAAGTTGAATTGGAATCTGAGAAGCTATAAAACAAAGGCTTAGCTGTTATTATAAGACTACCGGTCGCCCAAAGGGTAAAATCAATCCAATGCATTTGTGGCGCGCTCATCCAAAAAAATGACGATGTCACTGAAAATAACAACCCAATTAAAATAAATTTATGTTGAAGAAGCCATTCGTATTCAGTGATTTTAAGTGATTTATAAATACTGAAGGCACTGATTGATGTTAAAAACAATCCGCACATTAATTGGCAAAATTCGTGGGACACCGACATAAATAGACCGGTTAAACCATAGTGACCACTGCCAAGCACACCACTGAATAAGCCCAATCCAAACTGTGGGCAAACGGCTAAAACAAAAAGACTGGCTAAAATATGAATTCCGAATATTTTGGCCACTAATTGTGAAGGTATAACATGCGGAAAGAGATCAGTCTGAATTTTATTTAAAATTAAAGTTTTAGCATCATTAATTGTATTCATGAGATCTCCTCTCTAATTTTTTTTACAGCCCGCGAAATTATTTTTCTAACATTAGTCTCAGACAAGCCAAAATCAATAGCGATGTCTTGAAAATCTTTTTCTTTGTAAAAACGTTCTTTGATCAAAGTTAACTCTTTTTCATTAAGGGTTTTAACTTCAGTCAACAAGTCCTGTTGTAGATTATTAGGGCTGTCGTGCAGATTTTGTGACAAGTCTTCAAATAAGCTATAATCTTTTAAATAATCTGTATAAGTTCTTAATTTCTT
>JAYUQO010000087.1:0-4945 GCA_043756765.1 Bdellovibrio sp.
AAATCTCCGTAAAATTATGTGGTTTGATCTAATACCAACTATAAAAGAGCTGATCAGTATTGATGTGATAATGGTTTAGGTAACCACATCTTTGCAGTATTTTTAGTTGAAATGATTTTGTGTTTGGATAACCGTAGCCTACTCTTTTTAGAACCTTTATTTTATTGTTTATACCCTCGCTAACCGATGTTGTAAGTCTTGATACGATATAATTTTCAATATTTTTTCTGTATTTACGAATCACATTACACACATGTTTAAACTGTTTTAATCGACTTTGCCTAACGAGCTGATACCAAGCTTTTAAGTGATGTCTAAATTGAAGTACTTCTCTTGAGTTTAAAGCCTCATAAAAATATTCAACTAATAATAAACCCGTGTGAATATTTTTATTTAACAACCTTAATTGATTCAGCCACTGACTTTCAGAGTCCGAACGATCACTTGGCTTTGATATTAGTATAAATCGACTCCTTGGATTAAGCATGCTTCTGACTTGCGATCCTTTTTCTTGTTTGTGAACTTCTGAGTGTCTTAAGTTATCCATTGCATCAGTTAATAACTGTGCCACATGGAATCGATCGATAGCTATTTTAGCCTGTGGTAAATGCTGTTTGACCGAAGCAATAAATGGTTTGTGAATATCTGTACAAAAATATTCACAAGCTTTTTTCTGATCATCAGTTAACTTGTTCAAACACTCATCTAATGAGGCTTTACTTCTTCCTTCTGCATTCCAAAGAACTTTTGAGTCTTTATATGAAACTAAATTTGTCACATACACTTGCTCTGTTTTTCTAGAACCCACAAATTGTCGATTTATTTTTATATTTCGATTATGAACTTCATCTGCCGATAAATACGTACAATCAATATCTTCAGGTAATTTTAACTCAAACAGCATTTGCCGCATGCGCCACTGATCAAGCCGCCAAAGTGTCCTTGAATTATGTTTAAACATCCTTGATGTGGCTTCACAGGTTGTTTCTTCCATCCAGCGACCTGCAACTTCGCTAAATCCACAGCTTAACGATGGACATCTTTTATTAATCCAAAAAATACGACTAGTTCGAACAGCACAACAGGATTCACAAAAACCACGCGGATAGCGTAGCTTTATTATAACTGTTTGATAAATCCCCAATGGTGCAGCCTTAACTTCACGATTTTGCCATGAATGAATGCCATTTATTTGATTTTCGCATTTACAGCAAATACTTTGAACTGAGTTTTGCTTAGCTTTTATGACTAATTTAAATTCAGTGTCAAAAAAATCAACTTTTTCAATAAAAACTTCTTTGAGACCTAAAAAACGACTGATACATTCACTGATGTCCATCTACTTGTGCCTTTTGTTAAAATTTTTAGTTTGCACTTAAATTCAAACATAGCTCTTGTAGATGGGCTATTTTTTTATCGTTTCTGACTAAACCTATATTAATTCACCACATTTTTTGAGATAGAACCCAGGTTAGGAGGCTTTTAAATTGTTAGACATCTATTGAATCTGACAAGCGTAGAAGCTAAAGGGGTTCTTTATGAGATTATTTTTAGAGGCCACTTTTTCATACTTACAATTAAGTTCTCTTGGATTTCATGGCTTCAATCTTATAATCCGGTTTTCGAATCTTTTTACTGCCTAAGACTGTTTATTTCATTCTCACCATCATCTTTGATTTGCATTTTCGATACCTCATAAGGGGTATAGGTCACATGAAAAAACTAAATACAAAGATATATTTGAGACACAAACAAACACCTGGCCTTAAAAGTATTCAAACACAATTTCAACTGGCCTCTAGTCCCCGGTCTTTAGAGCACGGTGGGGAGCATCGAAAAAAGCGTCATGGTAGAGGCTGCCGCCCAATATCGTGTAAGGAATCTGTGCATGTTGTCTTTAAAATAAATAGAATTGTTCTAAAAACGCAAAGCTTAAGGACTCATCAGAATTTTAAGCTTTCACATGAAATCATTCAAAAATACGCAGCCCGCTTTTTTGTTAAAATAGACCAGATATCCATTCAAGGAAACCACATCCATTGTTTAGTTAGAACATGTAGGCGAAGTTTTTTTCATTACTTTTTTCGTGTGGTTTCAGGACAAATCTCTCAACAATTTGAAAAAACAGACAAACTACGACTTGTGGTGGATGACCGGTTTATAAGCGCGACCGATACCCTAAAAAATGGAAAAAACAGTACTAAAAGAAAACTTAAGCTGTGGATGTACCGGCCGTTTAGCCGAGTCGTTCGTGGGTATAAAGCTTATAAAATCGTTCGGAATTACATCCAACTAAATGAAAAAGAAGCCCTTGGCATTATACGGTATAAAAAAAACCGGCTGAGAGGATTATCCTTAGCTGAATGGGAAATACTGTGGACCTAGTACGACCTTGATTTGAGAATCAGGGAAATACTGCAAATGTGACCGATACCCTAAATAACAGATAAACTATTGATCTGACTGTTGGTTGCTTGTGGGGCTAGAAGAATCAGAAGGTTTAGGTGCATATTTAGGTGCGATCTTTTTAACTTGAGTTAAAAACAGATTTTGATCTTGGCAATGCTCACATATTGGAACCTGCTCAGAAGGATTTTTACCAGGCTTAGTGTAACCAGCCTGATTGTTAGCAGCAGGAATAGCTCCATCACCATTTGGATCGTTACCTTCACCAGTGTGAACTGCAGATGTGCGACCTTTCGGAAACGCATCTTCTGCATACGTGATTGTAGATACTGATAGAACTAATAAAGAAATTAAAAACAAATTAATCATTTTCATATATAAAATCCTTTATAAATAAAGTTCTTGTGTTGCTGGCGCAATCACATCTAACAAATTATTAAACGTACTGGCAACCTGTGATGCGACTGTAGGCCCATCTTTACTGTCTACTTTAGATATATCACCATTGGGCTTATAACTAACAACAATCGTACCTAAACCAGGGCGACTTACAGTCGATGGCTTACCAAAGCGTTCTTCGTAATCGATTTTAACAATTTTCTTAGCCTGATCTGTGATTGTTTGAATACGGCCTTTAGTATCATAAGACATTGTAATTTTCTGACCGTCAGAATTTTCAGCGTAGGTCAGATTACCTTTTCCGTCATATCTAAATGAAGTCATTTTGTTAGTTGTCGGCTGACCTTTTTCGTTAAGGAAAACTGTTTTAACTGAAGCCACTCTTTTAATTGATGAATCATAAGCGTACTCAAGTCGGCTATACGGAGTGGATTTTTTTTTAACTAAACCATCTGGATAGTATTCAAAATCAACGCGTTCATCATTCTTTTTGATGGTGATCGGTTTACCAAAAACTTCATGGTACACGATATCGCGAACACTGCCGTTAATGTTTGTTTGAACACGGGATAAAATCACTTGGCCGTTGGATAATTGTTTATGCCAGAATTCATATCTATTATTCGCCATCACTTTTTTGCCACAAGTTTTTGTGGCTGTTGACCAGTAGTTGTACTTTGGATTTGTAGATGAAACTTCATATTTATAGTTTTCAAAGCACTTGTCACGATCAGTGAAATTAGTCACCCAGTCTTTAACGTTATCGTATTTAATAGCAATAGATGATTTATCGGGCCACGTTGATTTTGTTAAATTATGAAATTCGTTATATTCGTAAGTATAAATATCTGTTTCTTTTTTAGCCCAAGCATTGCGATTCCAAATTAAGTCATCTTGTTGATTGTATTTGTATTCACTCATTAAACCATTTGGGCCAGTAACACGTTGAACTTTTTTGTTAGGAAAATATTTAAATGTTAGTTTTCTTGCATTGTTGTCTTGCGCTTCTGTTATAAGATCTTTCAGATAAGTAAATTTTAAAAAGTTTCCATTCTTGTCGTATTTATAAGTTAGGCGGCCTTCTAAATCAAATCGTTGCGAACTACCATCCGGAAGATTTCGTGTATAATGTGTTTTGTTATAGATAACACTTTCAACTTCTTTACCGTTTGCTAAGTATTTTTGGTTTTCTTTAACAGGAACTGTGAATCCGTATTGTCTAGAATAGTCTGATCTTAGATCACCATCTTCTAAAAGCTGAGTCGATAATTTTGTCCAGTAATCAGCACTGCTTGAACTGAATTTTTTATCAGATTTCATTTTAGAAATAATTTTTGTGATGGTTTGATCAACTTCTTTTTTAGAAAGCTCAGTTGTTGAATAGATAATTTCTTGGCCATCGCCACATTCAGAAATTTTAATTCGACCTTCAGATGTAGCTTCTAGTTTAGTTTCAAAATCAGAACACCAGCCAAAACCAAACATGCCATTAAAAATAGTTCTGCTTTTGTAAGCGCGTAAAACTCGCATATCGTAGCCATTGCCGGGAACTTCTAAATCAACCCAAGCATTTGAATAACCAGCATTATTCATATCAACTAAGGCAAAAGTAGCGTTTGAGAAAATGAGTGTTAATCCTAGTGCTAGAAAATTCAAAGTCTTCATCATTTAAACCTCATGTTTAATATCTATTAGACTCTTATTGTAACAACTTTCCTGATAATGATTCCACCTACAATTTGCAGTCCTAGCATAACGGCGAGTAAGACTAGACCTAAGGTGGTATTGAACATGGGCTTAATGTAATTAGGATCTATAAGAAAAAATACAACTCCCATCACGAACGGAATACAGGAAACGATAATCCCTTGCATAATACCTTGGGCGGTCATTGCAGAGATTTTTTTTTCCAGCTTTTGACGTTCGCGAATCGTAGAAACTATCGTTTGAAATGTTTCTGATAAGTTTCCACCGGTTTCTTTAAGAATATTAATTGCAGTTACAAACATTTGCACATCTGGGCGCGGGATACGATCACCTAAATCATTCAAAGCTTCTTCAAAACTTTGACCGAACTGGGTTTGTGTTAATACTTGTGAAAACTCAGCTTTGACCGGATTAGCCATAATCTCAACAACCC
>JAYUQO010000088.1:0-4935 GCA_043756765.1 Bdellovibrio sp.
CGGTTGCCTGGGTTTAAAGTAAATCCCGCTCTTGTGGCATTTTCGGTTTCCCTAGATAGCTCTGGCTCGCAAAAACAAAATAAGTGATCTAAAGTAAAGTTCGACATAAATAGATTTTAAATGGTAGGTCGATCACGGTCACTAAAGTAATCTTGATTTTTTAAAATAATCAGTTCAAACTATTTAAGAGCAGGAGAAAATTTATGAAATTTAATTTATTAGTTTTAATCGCATCGTTGACATTTTTCTCGTTATTTAGTTTCGCATCCCCAGATGGACAGGTCGTTAAAGAAGTACAGTCAGGTTCCATTTTTGAAAAAATGGGAATTAGAACTGGTGATAAAGTTATTTCCTACGATGGACAGAACGTAAATTCTGTGAAAGATTCCATGGAAATGTTTAATAAGCTAAAATCCAATTTAGTTAAAACTGTTGTGGTAGAGCGTGATGGAAAGAAGCAAACACTAATTTTCCAAAAAAATTAGTTGTTTTTTTAACCCCATTTTTTTTCTTCGAAAATTGAATTATGAAAAATTTTGCAGATAAATTTCCAGGAATTTTCTTCGCAATCAAATGCTCTGTGATGGGCGGATTAATTATGTTTTTTAGTATGGCTGCAGGAGAAATTTTTGTTGATCCAGAAATGTACAATGGATTTTTAAAAAAGCCCCAAATTTGGCCCTTAATTTTTTTAGAATCTGCCGTTTGGTTATTACCATTTTTATTATTGATTATACCGATGCTACAGCGATTAAAAACATTAGAGTCAAAACATACAACAATAATAATTACGGCCAGTTGGATCGGAATCGGATTAGTTATAGCCGTGTTGTACAAACTGACTTATAATCCAAAGAATTGGTCGTTCGCGCAGATGGGTGAACCTAACGTTACATTTGGCTGGACACTTCCGTACTCTCTTATACTTATCGCGTTTATTTATTTTTCTATCAGTTATGTTAGAAAAATTAGAGAATTTCAACAGTGACCATCCTCCATGTTTTTAATAAAAATAAAGTATGTCATATGTAAAAAAAGAAAAAGTCAAAATTGGTGTTAGCGCTTGTCTACTAGGATCTAAGTGCAATTTCAATGGAGCAGATCTGTTAAGTCCGTTTATCAAAGATCTAGAAGCACAAAACCAAGTTGAATTTATCTCTTTCTGCCCTGAAGATTCTGTTTTTCAAACACCGCGACCTAATCTAAGAATAATTGATGGCGATGGTTTTGATGTTCTCGAAGGAAAAGCTTCAGTCATTAATGATCTAGGGCAAAACGTAACTTCAAAACAAATTGAAGGCGCAACCCAGTTCCTAAACTATTTAAATAATGCAAAAGTTAAACATGCTATTTTAATGGATGGAAGTCCTTCGTGTGGATCAAATGTTTTACTCAAAGAAGAAAGTTGGCCTAGAGGCGGTTTTAAAAGAGGTGTGGGTGTCGCAGCAGCTCTTTTGAAAAAAAATGGAATCACAGTACTAAGTAGTTTTGATGAATGCTCTATCAGTTATTTTTTAAAATCGATTAACGAGAAATTCAAATTCAAAGAAGATTTAAAAGATCTTAAAGACATACCTAAATTCAAGGCGTTGTTTGAGTGATCATGAAGCCAGTGTGATTATATTCGTTTTAGGACTTAATGAGATTAGTTTTATTCAGCTCGCGTGTCGAACTTGTGTACACACCCTGAATTTATTCGGTATTTAATTTCCATAAATTTTGGAGTATCTTTGCTTCTAAACATTTTAATGATTGGAATAATATGAAAAATTTATTTTTAGCAGCATCAATTCTCGTGGCGTCTTCGGTTGGTTATTCGGCGACTGTGACACTAACTGACACCTACTCAGTCTAAAACTGGGCATACTGAAATATTTAAATTCGTTGCCAAAGCTAATAAAAATAAAATTGTTGGTTATGAAATCGAACAAGTCTCTAAAAATTTAGATTTCGTTTTAACTAGCCTTAGTCTGAATAGCAAACAAAAGTTAGCTATTTGCCTTTTCTATATTAGGGAACGTCAGGGTAAAACCCAGAAAGAATTCTCGGTTTACTTAAATGTTTCCGAAAGCACTTATAAAAGCCTAGAACGTGCAGAGCACAACATTAATTTTGATACACTGGATATCATTTTTAATAAATTCCCGAACGAATCGATTCTTGAGACTGTTTTTAGTAAGGCTGGCTAACTAACTAATCGCCAAAAACCCCGTGATCAACGAAACCAAACCCATACAAAAAACTCCGATAAGAACAATTTTTTGAAAGCTTTCTTGCTTTACTCGCTTGATCCATAGTTTAGCCAGCCAGTTTGCTAATAGTGCAACCAATGCTAAAAATGGGATATAAAAATAATGTTCGGGATTTAAGTATCCTTTTTTTAGATAGATCACTAATCGTAAAATATCGCCGCCGAAATCAATCAATGTCGATGTCGCTGTGAATGTTAGTGGATTTAAGTTGAACGTGCTAAGCGCAAGCGATCTAACTGCTCCACCAGAACCTAATAACCCTGTCAGTAAACCAGAAATCGCGCCACCAATATAAGGTAGCCATTTGCCTTTGAAAACGTGTTGGTTTTTGAAGAAAAGAAAATAACTAGAGATAGAGATTAAAAAAAATCCTAG
The DNA here is from genome assembly GCA_043756765.1 of Bdellovibrio sp. Lineage (GTDB taxonomy): Bacteria > Bdellovibrionota > Bdellovibrionia > Bdellovibrionales > Bdellovibrionaceae > Pseudobdellovibrio. Next base: position 2,628 of record JAYUQO010000088.1, read on the forward strand.
TGCCATTGAATATATACTTTGAGAAAAAAAATTTGAGTACTGCGCACCAAGACCTGTAAATAATATTGAAATAATACCAAACTTTAAAGTGAGCGGCCAATTTATATTTTTTCTATAAAGTACGGCGCGAACGGAGTTCCCCAATACATGCAAAGAGGCAGTTAGGGCTAATGTTACTTGGACAGGTTCAAGTAGTTGAGCTAGCGGAACAAAAATTGTTGAAGAGCTGACACCGCTGAGGGTCCCAATGACTTCAGAAAAAAAAGCCAAAGCGATAAAACAAAACTCATGGTATTGCTGCAAGTACGACCTCAACACTTAAGTTGGCTATTTTATCAAAATAAAGGCGTTGTTCTCGAATAGGCCACCAGCCGTAAAGCAAAGATTCGATCGGGTGCCACATCGCAACCCAACCTATAATGACTAAACCCACACTCACAATTTCGGTGATCGTAGGCAGTAAATGAATTGAACTGACTAATTGAGCTAAGCTAAGACAAATAAAAAGAGTAGCCAGACCGATCATAAAAAAATTGCGTGCAGTTCTGTTTCGCTTGCGCAGTTTTGCTTTGGCCAATTCAGATTCGTATTTAAAATATTTGTGAATTGAATCGCTGATAGTCAGGCTATTTTCAGATTTGGTGTCTACAAGATCTAATGTTAATATGCGGATGATCATTTTTGCACGCAACGGGAATTCTTCAACAGCACTAACGATGTAAGTTACAAATCGTTGATCTAGATCACGATCTCTGAACGGTGCAGGATCATGTTCGTTAAATAATTGTCGTGAATTTTTAACACTGACTTCGATAATAATATTTTCATTCTCAACTTTATAGCGGTCTAAAATATTTTCTCGGCCCATATTTACTCCAGTCTAAATTCTTGATCTTGCTTGGTTTTTCAAACAATGCTGTTCACACGCTAGTCGTCTAATCACAAGTTAGCAAGAGGCTTCTATATAATAAGTATAAACTACTAGAAGCATAATAAAACCTGTGCTATTAAGACACCATGACAAACCTTGATCAAAGAATTATCGATTTAGAAACTAAAATATCTTTTCAAGATAAATCCATCGAAGATTTAAGCGATTCACTTTATCAACACCAACAGCAAATTATTCAGCTTGAAAAAGCTTTACAGGTTTTGCAGAAACGAATCGAAAGTGATCAACAAGGCGAATCTGAAATTAGACCTCAAGAAAAACCACCCCATTACTAATTCATCAAATAAGGCAAAAGTAAGGTAAAGGTAAGATAAAACTATGACAAACAATGATATTCTTAAAAAATTACGTGTGGCTTTATCATTTCGTGATACTGACATTATCGAATGTTTGAAACTTGTGGATTATGAAATTTCTAAATCTGAATTATCAGCAGTTTTTAGAAATGAAGATCACCCCAATTATCAAGAATGCGGGGATCAATTACTTCGCAATTTCCTCAATGGTTTAATTATCAAAAAACGTGGTGTGATGGAACGAAAACCAGCTAGAGATGAAGATTAGGCCAGCCTAAGGGCATCTTTCGGCATCAGATTTTCATTACATTTAATGTATGAAAACAAAAACACCTCATAAGCGTTCTAACGAAGTACAATCAAATTCACTAAACACATGGCTAACATTTCGCCAGCTGTCTCATATAAAGACGATCATGATGTTTGCAGTGCTAATTGCATTAAGTGCCTGTCAGCCCCCAGAAAAGTCTAAGGATAAAGCCAACGGCATTCCTGAAGTCAATGTAGCCACTAAGTCAGAACAAATCTGTGAAGCTCAAATTAGAGAGAAAATTAACAACAAGCAAATCGAATATATCAATGAGCCAAAATTCACAAAGCTGATTGCAGAAGCCAATAATATCATCCATAGAAATGAAAATCTAAGTGAATATGGTTTTGAAGAAGTTAACGGTCAAATTCAAGAGATTTCAAAAAGATACATTTACAGCGTTGAATCTAATCCGATGACTATTGAATTTGCGATTGGGTTAAATCAAGAAGACTCAAAGCATTCGATGTTTTTTAAAATTAAATCAGAAATCAATATAGACAATCAAAAAACAGAGCTTGTTCAAAGCTATTCTGTGAATCAAGATTGCGTACTTATTTTAAAACGAACAAGTTTGAATCAGTATAAAAAATTAAATGAAAAACAAATTGAATACAGTGATGTGGCTATCGCAGATTCTGAGACTGTTGTTAATAATAAGACCACTTTTGAAGTCCCAGATGGTAAGACAAGTGTTGATTTCATGATGTCTGGAGTCACTTTCAAAGAAAATTTTCAAGCTCTGCAAAA
>JAYUQO010000089.1:0-4929 GCA_043756765.1 Bdellovibrio sp.
GTAAACGGGAATGATCCACCACCATGAGCAAATGCCACACGTAATTTCGGAAACTTTTCAAATACTCCACCAAAAATCATCGAACATATTGCTAAACTTGATTCAGCGGGCATCCCAACAAGCCATGGCAGCCAATACTTTTGCATTTTTTCTTGGCCCATCATATCCCACGGGTGCACAAACAAACAGGCGCTATGTTTTTCTAGTGCTTCATACACCGGAAATAATCTTTCATCAGATAAATTCATATCATTAATATGAGTGCCAATTTGAAATCCCTTTAAACCTAAATCTTTCATACCGCGTTCAACTTCTTTAACTGCTAATTCAGGCGCTTGCATCGGTAACGTACCTAATCCTACAAAACGTTTAGGATTTTTTTGTACAACACCAGCAATATGATCATTTAAAAATTGTGAGACAACTAAACCGTCTTGGGGCTTAGCCCAATACGAAAACATCACAGGCACAGTTGATAAAACCTGAACCTGAGTTTGAAATTGATCGTAATCACGGATTCTGGCTTCAGGATTAAAACTGTTTTCTTCAACACGTCTAAAAAACTTTCCGCTGTCGTCCACCATATCACAGTGTGTGCATCCCGGATTTTTTTTAAGTTCGATAAAACCACCATACCCAAACTGTTTTTTAAACTGCGGGATTTCTGGTGGCAATATGTGTGTGTGAATATCAATCTTAAGCATGATTCCACTTTCGACCATTTAGTGTTCCACATTTCTTACATTTTGTATGTTCGCTATTATAATATTTATCGAAAACTTCAGGAAACTGAGTTTCAATATTTTTTAAGATAAAAAATTCTTCATATAACTTATTATGACATTTTTCACAGTACCACTGAAGACCATCTTTTAGCCCTTCAGGTCGTTTTTTCTCAACCACTAATCCGACCGTATTGATTGCCCGTTGCGGAGAATGCGGCGTATTTGTAGGTAATAAATAAATATCACCTTCATGAATATGAATGTCTTTGATATGGCCTTCAGGATCAATGATTTTTAAAACCATGTCGCCTTCAATTTGATAAAAGAATTCTTCGCCTGTATTCACATGAAAATCAGTTCTCTCATTGGGACCACCGACTGCCATCACAATAAAATCACGCTGCGGCCAAATACATTTGTTACCGACTGGTGGTTTTAGTAGATGGCGGTTTTCTTCAATCCATTTTTTAAAATTAAAAGCTTCATATAATCCAAACATCGTTTTACCTTTTGCTTTTAGTCTTTGATCACAGCCACACATTTAAGTTCAATAGCGATTGGTGTTGGCAAACAGTTAATTTCTAAAGTTGTTCTGCACGGTGGATTTTCACTAAAATATTCAGCCCACAGCTTGTTATAAATCGGAAAATCATTTTTCATATTTGTTAAATAAACTGTGACATCAACTAAATCATTCCAACTTGCGCCTGAATCTTCTAAAATAGAACGCACGTTTTTAAATACACTGTGGCATTGGGTGGCAATGTCATAGGACTGAATTGTTCCATCTGTATTAAGTTCAACACCAGGGATTTTTTTAGTTGCACGTTCACGTGGGCCAACGCCTGATAAAAATAATAAATTTCCAACTTTTCTAGCGTGGGGGTAAGCGCCAACTGGTTCTGGTGCTCGTGATGAATTAATTTCGTTTGTCATGTTCGTTTCCTTATTCACTTTTATTAAACAGCCACTATTCGCTGTGCTGAATACAAATATTTTTAACTTCACTAAAAAATTTTAAAGCTTCCATTCCGCCTTCGCGGCCGTAACCTGATTCTTTAACTCCACCAAATAGCGTTCTTAAATCACGAAGCATCCATGTGTTGATCCAAACTATTCCTGATTCCATTTTTTTTGCCATGCGATTTGCACGATTTAAATCATTCGTCCAAATTGAACAGGCTAAACCATAATTTGTCGAATTTGCCATTTTTAAAACTTCATCTTCAGTTTCAAATGGCGTTATCGTTGCCACTGGGCCAAAAATTTCTTCTTGGTTTGTACGGCATTTATAATCTAAACCTTCAATAAGCGTTGGTTCGACAAAATAGCCTTTGTTCAATTCGACTGATAGTTCCGCTTTACGACCACCAGTTAAAATTGTTCCGCCTTCGTCTTTGGCTAATTGAATATAGCTTAAAACTTTTTTCATATGAGCTTCAGAAACTAAAGCACCTTGTTCAGTGTCGGCTAAAAGTGGATCACCTTGTTTTAATTTTTTTGTTTTTTCAATTAAGGCTAATTTAAATTTTTCATAAATTGGTTTTTCCACAAATATTCGTGAACCACATAAACAGATCTGTCCTTGATTAGAAAATGTCGATTTCAAAGTCATTTCTAATGTTTTTTCAAAATCACAATCTGCAAAAATAATATTTGGATTTTTGCCACCCATTTCTAAGGCCAGCTTTTTAAATTGCCCAGAAACAGAATTAGCAATGCTACGACCGGTTTGTGTACTGCCTGTAAATGTAACGGCTTTAATATCTTTGTGTTCGACAAGTGGTGCACCAACATTTGGGCCTGTGCCGTGAATAATATTTAAGACTCCTGAAGGCAAACCAACTTCAATACAAACTTCAGATAACAAGTAGGCCGTCATCGGAGTCATTTCAGAAGGCTTCGCCACTACTGTGTTACCAGCCGCTAATGCAGGTGCTAGTTTCCAAGTTAATAAATATAAAGGTAAATTCCACGGAGATATACAGGCCACAACACCAAGAGCAGAATAATCTGTAAAATTCACAGCTGTGGCATTGGTGCGAAAACTTTCACCATGAAATTGTGTGATCGCTTCAGCGAAGAATTCAAAGTTTTTTGCACTTCGTGGAATATCTAAATTTTTAGCTAACGTGACCGGTTTTCCGTTATCAATACTTTCAGCTTCAGCAAATAAATTTATTTTTTTAAGAATACCTTCAGATAATAAACGTAAATAATTTGATCGCTGTTCTGTTGTTAAATTTGACCACGCCGGAAATGCTTTTTTAGCTGCAGCGATAGCAAGTTCCACATCGTCGTTATTTGAATCAGCAATTTGTGAATACACTACGCCACGTGATGGATTAAAATTATCTAAGAACTTCCCACTACTGGGTTGAACAAGTTTTCCATCGATATAGTTTAATATTTTTTGCATAGCTCTATTTTAGTAACACAGCTCTGACAGGAGATGCATCAGCTTTTGCAATTTTAAGGGGTAGACAAATCAAGTCATAATCGCCAGTGGTGACATGATCCAAAACGATTCCTTCAAGAATAGCCATATTGTATTTATAAATCGTTTTATGGCTTTCTAGCTGTTTATCCTCAGCTAAATCCACAGAGGGTGTATCGATTCCCACTAAAATGACTTTTTTTAATGCTAAAAATTCAATCAACTCTGCCGATAAGGCCACAAAATCAGTGTTCCATTGATTGGGATTAGGAAAAGACTTTGTCTTGAAAAGCACTCTAGGGGCTATAATGTCTTGCGTAAGGTGTTTGGGGCGAATGCGCTCTCCGCGTGGTAATAAAACTTCAATCACTTGGCAGGCGCCCACATAGTAACTTAGATCACGTTCTGCTATAGAAACACCCTTTTCATGGTAGTGACTAGGAGCATCTGTATGAGCGCCAATATGAACTGTGGTTTTAATTGTGGATAAATCCAGGTTGTCGCCTTGGTTGATTTGCATCAAAAAATCATGAGAAAAAGGCGTGTCGCCTGGGAAGACCGCTGTTTCTTCGCTAATCACCGGCGAAATATCGATAATTTGACGCTCATTTATTTTCACAGCAACCTACGCTTTACAATTGTCGTCAAATTACGACGAAAAAAAGATTTTAGTTGAGACCCCAGCATTGTCTGTTTTAGGTTAGATGTCATGGAAAATCAATCTCTTGAATCAGTCGCAAATTTACTGCATACAGCCCGATTAAATAAAACTCCGGTCATTCAATTAAGCAAACAAAATATCAATCTTAATCGTGAACAAGCTTACTTAGTTCAAGAATTAGGAATCGCTCTTCGTGAAAGATCAGGTGAAAAAAAAATCGGTTTAAAAATGGGTTTAACGTCTGAAGGCAAAAGAAAACAAATGAATTTAGATTCTCCGCTTTATGGTGAGTTAACAGCAAAAATGCAAATTCAGAACAATACAACTTTTAATATTTCACCGCTTATTCATTCTAAAATTGAACCCGAAGTTGCTTTTCTTTTTAAAAAAGACCTTCAAGGCAATGTTACGCGTGAACAAGTATTAGACGCTACAGAAGCAGTTTGTGCCTGTTTAGAAATTTTAGATTCGCGTTATGATCAATTTAAATATTTTTCCATGGAAGATGTCATCGCTGATAATTCATCATCATCACATTTTATTCTAGGACCATGGATTAAAGATTTTAAAAAACTAGATTTAAAAAAATTAAATATGCAAATGTCGATCAATGGCGAAGCTAGACAATCAGGTTTATCTAGCGAAATATCTGGTGATCCCGTAGTTTCAATTATCGAACAGTGCAAACTGTTAGCCCTTCGTGGTCGAAAAATTCAAGCTGGTCAGTTTGTGTTGGCAGGTGCCGCGACTGCTGCTGTTGAATTGAAATCGGAAATGCATGTCCAATTACACGTTGATCATTTACCCGTTTGCGAAGTTCACATCACGGATTAGTTGATATAAATAAAGATATAAGGATTTTTTATGTTTGAAAATAATTTAGCTTTCGCCCAAAAACAAGATCAAGCTGACAATCTAAGAAAATTCAGAGACGAATTTCATTTTCCACAAACTAAAGATGGGCAAAATCAATTGTATTTCGCAGGACATTCTTTAGGTCTTATGCCCAAACGGGCCCATACTTTTGTGAATCAAGAATTATCGTCTTGGGCCCAGTATGGTGTTGAAGGCCATTTTTTAGGCTCGCACCCATGGGTTCATTACCA
>JAYUQO010000090.1:0-4871 GCA_043756765.1 Bdellovibrio sp.
TCCAGAAGTGAACTACTATGGCTGGTTTGTTAACTATATTGAAAATGATTTAACTATACTATTTGATGATTTTAGTACCGAGAGGACGTTATGAAAATAGCTTATAGTCTGTGTTTTCTTATATCAGTTCAGTTCTATAGTTTTGCAAGTGGTGCACAGGCTATGGTCGACTGCAGTCAATTAACTCAGCGAACAGAAAGCTTTAATGGCATAAACTACAAAAAATACAATGTGGTTGATTCTGCTTTTATGAAATGTCCACAGGTTAGTGAAAACAAAATGCCAATGCGTTGGAATGTTAAAAAAGCAGAATGGACTGCTCAAGATGAACTTAACTTTAGTCAATTTATTAAAAAAATTGGTTACAGTAAATGTAACACAACTGATAAATGTTTATCGGGATCAGATAATTCGTTACGAACTGAAGAGGATTTATTATTCACACACTATTCTGACTGTGCTGATTTTCCTTATTATTTAAGATCTTATTTTTCATATAAAAACAATCTACCTTTCAAGATGGTGACTACCATTAAAGCTGTCCCCTTTTCAGAAGCTCAACTTTTACAAATACAAACAGCTAAAGATAAATTAATGATCGAAAAAGGCTCTGAAGCAGTCGCACAGTACGAACTTCGTCAAAACGATTTAAGATATTCAAGAAACGGTAATTACCCTGTGCAGCAAATTTCTATCCCTACGGTTGATGGTTACCAATATGACTTTTCTACATTTGGTCCGTGGATCATAGACCGAATTTCTTCAGGAAACTTTAGAATGGCAAATGGTCAGAGAACTGGTGTTGAATCCGATTTTTATTCACCAGCAGTTCAGTTTAATTCTATCAAAGCTGGCACTGTACTATACAGTATTTCAGGGCATGTAGCGATCGTTTATGATGTCACTTCAAAAGGTGAAGTTTTATTTGTCGATGCTCATCCTGACAATTCAGTTTCTAGAGGCATGTTTAAAGTAACAAAAGAATCTTTTCAGCTGTCAGGCTCTCACTTGGGTGGTAATTTCAAAAATTTTAGACCAGTTAAAGTTCTAAATGCAGAATATGATTCAGTAGGCAACATTATAAAAGGTTTAGTTAAATCTGCAGCAGATGAATATCTAACTGATTTTTCATTGATTCAATATACTGGAAACGCCGAAAAAAATGCTCCGGTAGCTTTTAGAATTTCAAATCAAGATAGTCGCAGTGTGGATTTTAATGACTGGGTTAAATTCAATTTATCAAAAGGAACTTACAAACTTGACCCAGTTCAAGAATTTAAAAATGAAATGGATCAGCTTTGCACAATGACTGAAGACCGAATTGGTGCAATTCAAGCGTCTTTAGACAATAACATTCACTTGAAAGGTCACCCAGATCAACTCCCACAAAATATTTTTGGTGCTGATGGAGAATGGGAAGCTTACTCATCACCAGGTCGCGATTTAAGATTGAGACTTAAAATACTAAGCATTCCTGAAACTGCAAAAGAGCTTATGAAGCGTTATAAAAACAATGACCCATTAGTCAGCTATAAAGGTGTAAACCTTAAACAGGATTTCATAAAAATTTATCAACAATCTGTTAAAGATTGTCGAATTACGTTTTATAATTCGCAAAGACAAGCAGTAACTATTAATCTTGAAACATTAATAAGTCGTGTCGATCAAATATCTTACGATCCTTACTCTTGTCCTGAAATTAGATGGGGAGCAAAAAATAGCGAAGATCTTAAGACCTGCACTGATGTTGTTTCTAAAACTGAGTGGCATAAACTGCAGCAGTTTTTAAGAAATAACTTAGTCAAAGATAATTCGACAGTTCATGGATACACATTAGATCAGCTTAAAAGAATGAATGACACTAAAGAAGTTAACAACAGCAGTTCACCAGAAAGGTATAAAATTTCTTCGAAATTAGAAGCTTTGTAATTCTGTGTTCTGACTTGTTAGTGACAATTGTGTACGATCACACAAAACGTCAAATGCCTTTGATAATACATGATCAGAACTTTTTATAAGTCCATTTCTGCGTTCAAAATTACAATCAGATGAAATCAATTTTGATGAACCTCTTTTTGACTGTAATTGAAAATTATATTTTTGTTCTGGTCGAATAGGATTAATATAATTAATTTCTTCATTTGAAATTGTTTGCTGGGCTCCTTCAACAAAAACATCTGGTTCTACACCATAAAACTGAGTTGTTTGGCCACTTGGCAATAAATAAAAACCTTTTGTCTTAAAATAACCAATGGTCTCAGATTCTTTCCACTGTTCGATTTCTTGAAAAGTGCCTTTACCAAAACTTCTGTGTCCGATAATCACAGCCCGTTGATATTCCTGCAAAGCGCCTGCTAATAATTCTGAAGCACTGGCTGAATTTGAATTAATCAAAATGGCTAGTGATCCAGAAAAAACTTTGTCGTTTTCTGTTTTAATGACTTCTTCTTGCTGAACAGAATCAAAGTATTTAATTGTATAAACTTTTTTGTCTGGACCGATAAATAATCCCGCCAAACAAGCTGCTTCAGATAAACGACCACCTGGGTTGTCTCTTAAATCAATCACGATTTGCAAAATATTTTTTTTCTTGAATTCCTTCAAAATATTTTTTACTTCAGCGCAAGTCCCGTTTGAAAATTTTGAAATCTGGATAAGTCCATTTTTTTCTTCTAAATCGACGATTTCATGGTTAATTTGATTTAGAACACGGTAAGTTCTTTGAACTTTTTTAGCGATAGTTAAGCCTTCACGACGAATAATAAAACTAAAAATTCTAATTTTTTTGTCTCTTAATATTTGGCCAATATCTGTTAGACTTAATTTTGCCGCCTCTATGCCATTCGCAATAACAATTTCGTCATTTTGCTGTAATCCTGCTAATTCGGCATCAGAGTTTTTAACAACTTTTTTTATAAAGATATGCCCGTTAATTTTTTCAAATGAAAGTCCTACGAAGTAGGGTGATCTTTCACTACTAGAACTGACATTTTCAAAGTACCTTAGCGGTAAAATATAAGTATGTGGATCTTTCATCACAGATAAAAATCCGTTAATTCCTTGGGCTAAAAGATATTTTTTAGGTTGCTGATTGTTTGATTTTAAAATGATTTGATCCCAAATTTCATCAAATGAAAAAACATCAGATAAATGATCATTATAAATTTTTGAAAAAGCCTGTAGATTTTGTTTTTCTTTAAAATTGTCTAAGCTGTTAAAATTAAGTTCTGACGGAAGAATTTGTCCGTTTACACTAAGCCTTTCATGCGTCATTGATAAAGCACTAATCACGGAATTTACGCACGCTAAAAAGTATTTTTCAGAAGTCGCGCAGACTTCATTATTAACAAGTTGGCGAAGATCATATTCGATCAAATCAGTGCCTTGCCAATAATCTTCAAGGCGGTAAGTCTCTGACAGGGCAAGATTTGCATTGGCATTGAAGCCCGATCTAGCATCCCAGACGCCAGATAAAACTAACCCCACCACAAACCCCATGGCGATAGCTATTCCAATTCCCCAAATACGCAAACGACCCTGACTCATCTTTTTACCCCAGCTATTTAAAGCCTTCCCATGACGATTCCCTATGACAAATTAGAGCAACTTTAAGGCCACAAAAATGGGCTTTATTGACACCTATTACCTATTTGGCCTGAATCCCGAGACATTCTAAGTAAGTTTTTCAAATATGTTTAAAACTAACTCAGTTGCTACAGTGAAAAAATCTTGCCCACATGAAGTGTCATACAAGATACTGCTGTCATGATAATTGTAACTGGGGCTAATGGCTTTATAGGCAGCGCTTTGATTTGGCAACTCAATCAAATGGGGGTAACAGATATCGTTGCGGTTGATACAGTCGACTTATCAAACAGGAATGTTTTACAAAAAAGAACTTATTCTCACTTTTTTTTAGCTCATGAATTATGGAGTTTTCTAGCTCATACAGACAATCAAAAGAAAGTGTCTTGGGTTTTTCATATGGGGGCTTGCTCTTCTACGACTGAAAAAAACTGGGACTTTTTGTACGAAAATAATTTCAGATATTCACAAAGACTTTTTGAATGGTGTTCCCAGTATCAAAAGAATCTGATTTACGCCAGTAGTGCTGCCACTTACGGCCAAGGTGAAAATGGTTTTGATGACACATTCGATTCTGAAAAATTAAAGCCATTGAATCTTTATGGTGAATCAAAAGTGCTTATGGATCGATGGGCGCTTAAACAAAAAGCGACTCCGCAAAATTGGTATGGTTTAAAATTTTTTAATGTGTTTGGCCCGAACGAATATGAAAAAGATTCCATGGCTAGTGTGGCGTTTAAAGCTTATCACCAAATTCAACAGACAAATAGTTTAGCTTTATTTAAATCCTATAATTCTCAGTACAAAGACGGCGAACAAGTTAGAGACTTTGTTTACATCAAAGATGTTGTACGCTGGATGACTGAACTCATGGAGAAAAAACCGCAAAGTGGTTTATATAATATGGGCTATGGCGAAACACGCTCATGGTTAGATATGGCTCATGCCTTATTTAAATCTTTAAATAAGACTGCACAGATTAATTGGTTAGACATGCCAGATGATATTAAAAATCAATACCAGTATTTTACATTAGCAAAAATGGATAAATGGAAATCGCAGTCTTTATCTCAGCCTGAGTGGCCACTTGAAAAAGCGATTGAAGATTATGTTCAAAATTATCTGACGCAAAAAGATCCTTGGTTATAAATTATGATGACAGAAAATCTACCGAACCATTTAAAAAAATATGTCGTTGACCAAAATTACGATCGCTATACACCAATTGATCAAGCCACCTGGAGATATATTTTAAGACAGCTGAAAGATTTTTTATCTAAAAATGC
>JAYUQO010000091.1:0-4868 GCA_043756765.1 Bdellovibrio sp.
ATCCATGGGGAATTTCAACACGTGATTTATCAACTCCGTATGATGATATCTACAAAAAACTTGTTAAAGATGCGACAATCGAAAGCGGTTATCAAACAGGTAATAATACTGAAGTTCTTTATGCAGCTGATGGAACTTTCGAAGATTACACTTACTGGAAACACGGAATTTGGTCTTTACTTTTCGAATTAGGATTTAGTCACAACCCAAGTCCTACAGATATTCAAAATATTATTGATGGAAACAATCCGGGATTGCGCCGGTTTTTAGAAAACTCACCACAATCACGCGTCACTGATCACGCTTTTAAGGGTCGCTGTGATGAAGCTTCGTTTCAACGGGTGATTCTAGAGTAGTTAGTTGTGTCACAGTCAATATTACAATCAAAAGCACAAATAAAAAATATTTTTATCACTGGTGTAAGTACAGGTATTGGCTATAAAACCGCTGAAACTTTTTTGCGAAGCGGGCACACTGTCATCGGTACTTACCGAAAAGCTTCTGATGTTGAACACTTTGAAAAAAAATATGCAGATCAATTTATTGGAATACAAATTGATCTCTCTGGAATTGAAAAAATTGATAAAATCTCTGAAGACTTATTAGATAAAAATATCACTCAGATTGATGTCTTAGTAAATAACGCGGGTATCGCTTTGGCAGGGCCTGCAGAATTACAAAATATCAGCGAATTTTATGAAATGATGACAATTAATTTTTTTGCTGTGGTTAAAGTCACACAAACATTAATGCCATTTTTGCGGGTTTCACCCAATGCTAGAATTATTAATATTTCATCTTTAAGTGGTGTTAGCGGTGTTCCATTTTTATCTGGCTATTGCGCCACAAAACACGCTGTTGAAGGCTATTCAAAAGCACTCAGAAATGAATTACAGCTTCACAATATTCATGTCGTGGTGATTGGGCCGGGGTCGATTAAAACTCCGATTTGGGATAAAGGATTTTCAAGATTAAAAGATGTTTACAAGGGAAGTATTTACGAAAAATCATTTGGAAAATTTGCAGAAATCGCAGATGGTGAATCAAAAAATGGTTTAGATCCGCAGGCTGTTGTTCGATGTATACAGCATGCAGCGTTTTCACATTGGCCTAAACTTCGGTACCAACCCATTCCCCGTAAATTTTTTAGCTGGACCTTGCCAAGGCTGCTACCAGAAAGAGTCTATAATTTCATTTTAACCAGGGTTTTATACCTAAGAACCTAGGTTCTAAACGTGAGATCGTAAAAAACATCTACAGCAGTTGATTCATCCTGAGACAGTTAGTTCACAATGACTCAAAAATAGAAAATGATTATGTGAGCCAGACTATATTCTTGTTAATATATGAACAAGGAATGACGAATAGAGAATATATAAGGGATGTGAATGAGTTCGCAAAATAAGCAAATTCAAATTTTGAACGGCAGTGTTTTGTTTCGCGAAGGCGATCAAGGTGACTGTGCGTACGTCATTGAAGAAGGAAAAATCCTTGTTTATTTAGAACGTGATGGCGAAGAAGTTCCTATTAGCTTACTTAAAAAAGGTGAAATTTTTGGCGAAATGTCTTTGATTGATAATTTACCACGTTCAGCTTCTGTGAAAGCCCTAGAGGATTGCGTTCTTGCAGTCATCAGTAAAGATCAATTGCTCGAAAGATTTAACTCTTCAGATAGTCTTGTGCAATTACTTTTAAAAGTGATGATGAATCGGGTTCGTAAAAATAATCAATCATACACTCAAATTCAAGATCTAAATGCAAATCAAAATCAAGATTTAGATCAAAACGGTGTGGATTCAGCGATTGAAAATTTAAAATTAGAAAATCGATTGCAAGAAGCTTTAAATAACAATGAATTTGAAATGTTTTACCAACCGATTATTAATATCAAGTTGAACCAAGCCATTGGCTGTGAAGCTTTAATCCGTTGGAAAGACCCCCTACATGGTTATGTTCAGCCAGATAAATTTATCGATTTTCTAGAAAATTCAAGATTGATTACGCCAGTCGGTAATTGGATCTTTGAAAGATGTTTTCAAGATTACCACAAATTAAAAGCATTATTCGGACAAGATTACATGATGAGTATTAATGTCAGCAGTCGTCAGTTCGTACATCCAGAATTTATGAATGATTTAGAAAAATTAACATGGAAACATAAAATACAAAGTAAGAATATAAAACTTGAAGTCACTGAACGGGTGATGATGGATGGATCTGTTGCTTTAGATATTTTAAGTAAATGTAAAGCCAAAGGTTTTAATATTGCAATTGATGATTTCGGAACAGGCTTTTCAAGCTTACAATATTTATCACAAATGCCAGTCAGTTATTTGAAAATTGATAAATCATTTGTGTCTAAAATTTCAAAAGACATGAAGGTTTTAGCTGTGGTTAGGTCAATGATTTTCATGGCCGAAGCATTAGGTATGGAAGTCATCGCAGAAGGTGTTGAGACCGCTGAAGAGCGCTCAGCTTTGATAGGGTTAGGCGCAAACTATGCTCAAGGGTGGCTGTATTCTAAAGCAGTCCCAGTCGATCAGTTTTTAAAATTGCCTATATTTTACGTTGGTGTCAAAGCAGCCTAATCAGCAGCTGTTTCGATTTAAAAATCAATACACATTCAATTAGCTTTTTTATTCAAAAAACACAATTTTTTGATTGATTCAGGTCTTAAATAAACGGAAGTTCCTGTTCATGATTAAAAATATTATTTTAGTATGTTTATCGGCTTTAGTTTCAGTCTCAGTTCATGCCTGGGATTTAAATGATGTGACCTACATCATGCCATTACCAAGAAGTGACACAAAAAATAATCTTCTCAAAGTTTACAACAACATTGGTCTGCATGATCTGATTTCAAAAGAAGTTATCAGCCAAATCCCTAAATTAGTCATGGCGGGACCTCAACCAGACATTATTGAATCAATGCGATTAATGTCATTACGTATTGATCCGTGCTTTCCACTGCCTACGCCAGCAAGCTGTCAAAAACAAATCCGAATGGTGTGGCAGCCCATTGTTCTGGGACGTAATTATACGGTCACTACAGTCGATGCAGCTTTACATAGTTTTTATGTCTTAGATGAAAATCAATTTAAGCTGTTAATGTCGGATTTACAAAAATGGAAAAAACAATTCGCCGTGAATACAGAACATCTTCCACTGCAAATACATCCTGCGTGGAAAGAAGACGGGGACAGATCAGCTTCGTTAACTGCGTTTAATCAACTGATTTTAAAATACGCGGGTTTGCAAAATTTAACCCGGGTGACATCGATGCAATTGCGAGGTTCAAGTGATATTTGGATTTTTTCTGCTATAGACATCACTGATGGTCAGATTAGACAAAACAGTATTCCACGTTTGGGTGACGGTGAACCATTTCAAAATTTTGTGAATAGATCAATTCAAGGTCAGCAATTTGATCGTGCTCAGATAAAACCTGCACCTCAGAATCCAGCTGATGATTTTAATTTTTTCATCGGAAATATATTATTTGGTCAAATGACTGAAAAACAATTGCAAGAATCAATGCAAACAGCTTTAAGAATTGAAAATCCCAAACTTTTTAGTCCAGAAACAATGGACTGTGTGAACTGTCATATTGCGCAACCTGTGCGTGAATGGCTCATGAATGAAAATAAAAATCTAATGAAACCGATTGATTATTCAGAACAAATGAAAGTGTCTGAATATAAAAACAATAATTACAACTTAGAAAACTTAAGCTCTAGAAAATTAAATACTCAACAATTAAGAGCTTTAGGTTATATGGGAACTGATTTAGCCATCAGCCAAAGAACTATTAACGAATCAGCAGAAGTCGCCGAAGCGCTAAATAATTATTTAGCAAATTAAATAACTGCTTTGTAATTATTTGCTTTTGAACGGATATTTTTTAGCATCAGCAATTTCTTTCTCAGAAAAACCTTTAAGATAATCTTCGTAGCCTTCATCAGCTAGCTTTTCTAAGGGAACAAATCTTAAAGACGCTGAATTCATACAATAACGTAATCCGCCTTTGTCTACAGGTCCGTCATTAAAAACATGACCTAAATGCGAATCAGCCCTTTTAGATCTGATTTCTACGCGGTCCATACCATGGGCTGCATCTTTTTTCTCAATGATCGAAGATTTATCAATCGGTTTTGTAAAGCTTGGCCAGCCAGATGCTGATTCAAATTTGTCCTTAGAAGAAAACAACGGTTCTTTAGAAATCACATCCACGTAAATTCCCGCGTGATGATTATTCCAGTACGTATTTTCAAACGGGCGTTCAGTGCCATTCTTTTTTGTGACAGCGTACTGTTCAGGGGTTAATAGTTTTTTTAATGCATCATCATCTTTTGGAAAGGCACATGTTTCGGGGTTATATTTTTGCACTTTTTTAGTCTCCGATTTTGTTTCTACTGTGGTTTTCGTATTTTGAGTGAACGCAGTTAAAGAAAATAAGCTAATTGTCAGTAAAAGTAATAAATGTTTCATCCGAACACCATAACATGAATAAGAACGATTTCTATATTTTTTGCACAAAAACACTGCATGAAACAGGCTTAAAACGAATTTAAGTTATTTTTAAATTCAAACTGTTGCCAAGTTAGCTTCTTTTTACTATAAAAATAGCACTTTAAACAAGTATGTGGTGGTCATAGCTCAGTTGGTAGAGCACCGGATTGTGATTCCGGTTGTCGCGGGTTCAAGCCCCGTTGGTCACCCCAAATTTTTCTCAGGTTCGTAGTCAAAAAAGCAAAATACCAAACGGTTCTAACCCAAATCTGAATTTAAGCCTGTGGAAAACAATTTTTTCGAAAAAATCTAAAAATAAAAATTTCTAAGCTCATCGGCGATAAGCAAGAGGCCACTGC
>JAYUQO010000092.1:0-14052 GCA_043756765.1 Bdellovibrio sp.
GTTGAGCTTAATTCTAGACTTCTTTCAGCCTGTTCAACTTTTTTATCCTGAGCTTCAAAAGATTGCTCTATAGTTTGAAATAGTTGAATTAGCTTTTCGAAATTTATTGTTACATCTGTTTGGGCATCTGGATTGTAAGCTTCTACTAGCTGCTCATGGGCAGTCAGAAGTCCTGATTTTTTAATTATACGATCTAGTTTTTTTGAAAACTGCATCTTAAATTCTCCTGGTCATTGCATCGCAAGTTGTTAAATCAAAGGTACAGATATTTACAACTTTTAAGATCCTAATTGCTTATCGACTTTTAGTGTGAAAAGTTGAGTAAAATAAAATTATATTTAGTTAAAAAATAATTAAAAAAAGGGGATCTTTTATGAAAATGAAACAAATGCATTGTTCACAATTTAACGAGCTAGACCAGCAGTTACCATCTTTAGTCGAGTTCAATCCAAACGTTGTTATTATTCACGCAGGACGTAAATGGTTTGAAGAGTATGACTTAAAAAAAATCAGTGCTCAGCTGCCTAAGGCCACTGTCATTGGATGTTCAACGGCTGGTGAAATTTCACATACTGGCGTTCATGATAATACAATTGTCATCATGGCGGCTCAATTTAAGAACCCAATGATAGCGACAAGTGTTGTTGAATTTGAAAACATGGGTGATTCATTTTCAGCTGGTAAATCATTAGCTGAAAAATTTGATATTAAACGACTAACGTCTATGTTTGTATTAGGTAAAGGTTTAAATATTAACGGTTCAAAATTAATTGAAGGTATACAATCATTATCTGGACCTAAAACACAAATTGCTGGTGGGTTAGCTGGTGATGGCGCAGATTTTAAAAATACTTATGTTTTGTTAAATGGCAAAGTTTACAACAATGCAGTTGTTGCTTTAGGTGTCTATGACAATTCATTTTCGATCAGTACAGGTAGTCAAGGGGGATGGAAACCCTTCGGCCCAATCAGAAAAGTGACTAAAGCTAAAGAAAATGTTTTATTTGAAATTGATGGAAAACCAGCTTTAGAAAAATATAAAGAATATCTTGGCGAAAACGCAGCTAAATTACCAGCAGCGGGTTTACTATTCCCATTAGAAATTTTAGATAATGAAAATCAAGCAACTGGAACCATCAGAACAATTCTAGCAATGGATGATAAAGCAGGAACGATCACTTTCGCCGGTGAAATTGGCGAAGGCAAATTATGCCGACTCATGCATACAAAAAATGAAGGTCTTATTGCCGGGGCTGAAGGCGCAGCAAATATGTGTAAAGAGACAGCTAGACTAGGTGATGATGGATCATTTGCAATTCTAGTTAGCTGCGTCGGCAGAAAACTTGTTATGGCCGATGAAATCGATGATGAAGTCGATGCAGTTAAAGAAGTTTTGAATCTAAGCAAAAACGTGATAGGATTTTATTCATACGGAGAAATTTCTCCGCATCCGTTAAATAAAGTAAGCGCATTGCACAATCAAACGATGACTATAACTTATTTTTACGAGGGCTCTTAATTTTTAGTAAGTGAGCTGAATAAGGAGTTTTAAAAATGTTTTCGAATGAATGTCGTGTACTGGTAGTTGATGATATGGCGGCAATGCGGTTGAGAGTAACAAATCAGCTAACGACAATTGGATTTAAACAAATCGAGCAAGCTGGAAATGGACAAGAAGCTTTTGATCTAATGATCAAAAGAAAAGAAGAAAAAAATCCTTTCGAGCTTGTGATTTCTGATTGGAATATGCCTGTTTTAGCAGGCATAGACCTTTTACAAAAAGTTCGTGCAATTGATGATTTCAAAAATCTGCCTTTTTTAATGGTCACTGCTGAAGGCGAAAAAGAACAAGTTATCAGAGCGATCAAAACAGGCGTATCTGATTACTTAATTAAACCAGTCAACGTTGATGCTTTACACCAAAAGCTTATAATTGTTTGGAAAAAGCATAACCCTTAATTGAAAGAATTTAAGAATGTCTGCCATAAAAATTGAACGTAATGCTAATGTAGTGTCAGTCAATGTTGATCAAATCGACATTTTGAAACCAGAATCTGTGAAACTAGTTTTGGATCAAATTAAGACTAGTGATGCAAAATTTTTTAACGATTTAAAATGGTTTGTCTATAATTGCTCGAATGTGAACACTGTAGCAGCGATGTGTTTTCCAATTCTGTGCCGATTGGCCAGCCATTTAGAACAATATAATATTCATTTCTGTTTAGTCGGTTCAAATAAAATAACCGATGTTATTTACAAACAGGGTATCGAAAGAATGGTCATACCATGTGTCTCAATGGACGCTTTTTATAAACAAGTTGGTATATCAGGAGCTCCCGATAAAGAAAAAGTAAAAGAATTTTTAAACACCACATTAGAATCAGTTGTCAGTTCTATGAAAGTTATGTTGGAAGCAAAAATAATTTCATCAGAAGTGAAAACCATCGATTCGACTTCGCACATGCCACAAATTCAAATTGGCGCTATTGCGGGTATTGTATCAAGTTATTTTAATGGCAATTTAGTGATTGGCTTTAGTAATGAAGATTTTAAAGCAGCGATGGCTCGATTTTTACAAATGGAAGTCAAAGAGATCACAACAGAAATCAGAGACGGTGTTGCTGAATTATTAAACGTTATTATTGGACAAACTAAAATTATTCTTAATGATCGCGGTTTTGACATTCAGCAAGTTATTCCGAATGTAATTAGTGGTGAAAGTATTAATATTTTGCCAGCGAACAAACAGAAAGCGATTCTGATTAACTACGTTTGTGATTTCGGAAAGTTTTGCATTATTTTAACAACGAGTGTGTCACATCCTAATCATTGAAAAGGATTTTCTATGAAAATGTTCGTTTATGTCATCAGTTTGTTTTTTGTTTGTAACACAATGGCTGCACAGTCATTAAGTACAAAAATTCACAATCAGTACATTTCACTTCGTGCAATTGGCATGGGAAATGCTTTTACTGCCGTCGCAGATGATTACACGTTGATCTATTATAACCCAGCAGGTTTTGCCAAAAAGAAAAATAATGAAATTCAAATTTCATTTGTCGGTGCCGGTGTAAGTCCAAAAACTCTTAAATTAGCTGAAGATATTAAAAAAGCTGAAGACGCTAGCCCTGCTGGAGAAAGTGATCAAGATAAAGCTGCACGTTTGTCGCCAATACTTGAAGAGTACTACGGAAAATCTTTAGGCGGTCGTCTGCAAGCTATGGAACTTTTCTGGATCAGAAAAAATTGGGGGATTAGTTTATTGCCAGCTGATCTAACAATCGATATGACAATTAATAGACAAGTTGGTGGACCGGCCATTGATTTAAATATCAAAGGTGATTCAACATTAGCATTTGGTTTCGGCCGTGAATCGAGCAAAGAATTATCATGGGGAGCCACTGTTAAAGGTGTTCACCGCGTATCCGTTGAACAAAATGTCAGTGTTTTAGAACTAGCAGCGAATTCAGATGTATTAAGTGAAGATCGCTTTCGTGAAGGTTTAGCAGTTGATGCAGATTTAGGTTTAATGTGGACGCCAGGTTGGTTTGTAAAATCAAAAAAAATGGCTGTTAAAAAAATGGTTAAAGTACAACGTGCAATAGCCCAAGAAAAACCAATTGAACCTGTATCAGAAACAGCGACTGTTGATTTAGCATTAGAGACTGAAGCTACTTCTGAAACAGTCAAAACAGAAACTGTTATGGTCGAACAAACTGTTGAAGAAGATGTTTACGACGAGAATTACCCACTGACTTTAGCTTTTGTGGTTCGAAATGTTGTCGGTGGTGAATTTACAAAAATGAAAATAGTTAATAAAGATGCTACTGAAGCCCCAACAGAAATGCACCGTGTGATTGATTTAGGTTCGCAATATGAATTCGCTCGGTTTGGTGGATTAACATTAAGATCAATGCTCGATTTCAAAAATATTTTACATCCTGAAATCAATCTTGAAAAATCAACCCATGTCGGATTTGAGTTCGATTATTCACCAAGCACATGGTTCAAAACCCAATTCAGAGCGGGTTTAAACCAAACGTACTATACTGGTGGTGTAACTTTGTTACTAGGCATTTTAAACATCGAAGCTGCAACTTACGGCGAAGAAGTCGGTACTAAAGAAAACCGACTTGAAAACAGAGTTTACGCAGCTAAAGTCGGAATGAGTTTCTAACTACTATTTACGGACAAGCCATATTTGGGTCATCTAATTTAATTTTCATGCAATTACCAACGATAGTCGCAGACGTTGAACCACGAATAGCTGTGCTCAGTTCTGCACAGTATTCAGCTGTCGAATCAGCTTGGCTTTCGGCACTTCCGTTACAGGCGCTTGCATAAGTCGTTAAAACTAGATTACCTAAATCGGCGTTATTTAAGTTAGCGATTTCCGTCTGCAAATTATCTGTAGTTATCGCAGCACCGCTAGAAGTTCCGTAGGCCAGCATCGACAAATCAGTTCCGATTTTAAAAATTGAACTAATCTGAGAATAAATCTTCACACCTGATGCTGTACAAAAACCCACAGCTTCGTTTGCTGTTGCGATATTTGCATTTCTATCGGCCAGTAAAGCTAAATTACCAGAATCAAAATTTAAAGAAGCCATTGCATCAATAGATGACGAACAACCGCCAGTACAGCTACCCGAAGTATTTGTAATTTGATCTAATGCTGATAGCAAGCTTGTCGGCGTGCCGAAGCCTTCAGAAATAAAAACGGCTGAACATTTTAAAGCATTAGCTAATTCTGAATTATCACCAGATAAACTAGCGACACAAGTTCTGGCTTCTGCAGCAGGGGATGTATTCAAACAGATTTGTGCATTTTTCAAGTCTTCAAGTTCGCTTTTTTTACAACTGATTGAAGAAAATATTAAAAGTGTTGGAATGATTAAACGTAATTTTAGACATAAATTCAGATATAAATTCAGATGTAAACTCATAGTTAAACCTCATGATGATTTATTGATATCAACATATCGGTTTATATGTATTTGATTCTAACAAGTCATTAGTCTAGTTATGCTGGTGTGGTACAAAAACGATATTTGAAGTGTCATAGCCTTTGGCTTTGATACGCTCAATAATGATTCGTATTTGATCATGGCTAAGTTTGTGATCTTTAGCCAGTATCCAAAGATAGCCTTGATCTGGAACGCCTGATGCCACCCAGCTGTAGTCGTCAGCTTTATCGATAAATATATAATCAAATTTCAAGGGCCAAAATGGTGAAAATTCCCAATAGGCTTGTGTCATCGAATCACGAATCCACGCTTTATGGTTAAAAGAAACTTTTTCACCAGTGAAGCTATCCTTATTATATGTAAAGCTAATATCTATTCTTTTTTCTTTAGAATTCCATGAATAGGTTTCGATACCGTTATGAACATTTTTTTCAAGAGAAGTAAACCGTCCAGCCATCACATACCAAGGCCCCATAACTTTGGCTAAATCAAGCTGTGTTGTTTCCGTGTATTTTTTTTGTGTTGAAGCGCAACTTGTTAAAAGTAATGCTACTATTATAATTAATTTATTTGATATATTCATACACAAAAATATAATCGCATTCTTTAAAAAATCAAAGAGGTATTTATGATAACAAGACAATTAATCACAGCTCTTAGTTTATTATTTTCTTTTCATTTCTCTTTAGCGCAAGAATCAAAGTTTTATTCATTTATAGTTTTAGATTCTAAAAATAAAGAAATTAAAATGTCTGATTTTAAAAATAAGACAGTCCTTGTTGTTAACGTTGCCAGTAAATGTGGTTACACTAAACAATACGAAGGATTACAAAATCTGTACAAAAAATACAGTGCTAAAGATTTTGTTGTTTTAGGGTTTCCATCAAATGAATTTTTAGGACAAGAACCAGGTAGCAATGAAGAAATTCAGAAGTTTTGCCAATTAAATTATGACATTAAGTTTCCAGTTTTAGCTAAAGTCAAAGTCAACGGAACAGAGGCTGCGCCAATTTATAAGTGGCTCACATCGCAAAAAAAGTTTGATGGTCGAATCACATGGAATTTTAATAAGTTTTTGATCAACAAAAAAGGCGAAGTCATAAAAAGATACGAATCGGCTAAAACACCTGAAGAAATCGATAAAGAAATTGCGGAATTATTATAATTAAATGAAAACTATGCTGCAGGCGATTTCTTTTCAATAGAAGGTGCCAGCGTATCTTCACTCACTGTACGAAAAACACGCTGTAATTCAAACATCGACGGAAAATTAACAGATTCTTGTGGTTGAATTGAAATACGTTTGTCAAAATGATTAAACTTATAAATTTGTTTACAGAGTGCACGGCTGACTAAAGCCATGTCACTAATCGTTCTAGCTATCTGAATTTCATTTTTGAAATCATCACCCATAAAATCAGCAGTATCTGCATTAGCATTATCAACTTTGATTTGTTTGCCTTCAATATGTAAAGCGGGCTTATTCATACTGGCCATAAAAATATAATTATTAATTTTTTTACATATATCAATATAGTCTTGAAATTCACTATTTTTCTCAAAAGCTAAATTAGATAAATGTGAAATACTGACGTCAATAGGATCGCCGTCAGTAATTGGCTGTGGATAAGTCGCGCGAAAACGTGCAGCTTTACGTTTAACTCGTGTTTTTAAGTTTATTCTTAGGGTTGCTAATTTAGCTTCAACTGCACTGATTTCTTCGCGCAGCGTGGTTTTCTTTAAATTACGCAAAACCTGAAGGATCACAAAAGTGACAAACCCCATAAATGTAATTTTAATAATGATGCCCACTAGGGCTAATACGCCATCCACAATATTAACTTCGGATTGTTGAGTTCAATTATTAAGAAACTATGATAAAACCTGATATAAAAAGAATCTCTTGATGAAACACTTTTTGTTGACTGTCAAAAAGTTGGACACATCTTTCAAACCTAGTTAAATATAAGTTGTTTTCACGTGGCTTAAGTCCTGCATTTCATCTATTTGTAGAAGTTTATTAATTTTTTAAGGAGCAACCAGATGAAAAAATTTAACTCAATCCAAGGCTTACTACTTGTTTCATTACTAACGTTTGTTAGTTGTAAAGGCGGCGACAAAGGCGGATCAGCGGCTGTGCAAGTTCCTGGCGTTGCTATAGGTACATACTATGCATATGGTCAAGTGAATCAAGGCGGATACAATAACGGACAACAACAAGAGCGTTGTGATGTTTCTGCAAACTCATATAATTGTGTAAATCAAAACGGTACTTCAACTGGAGCAATCAGTTTTGGATCAAAACAAGAATTTTGTAATTTGATATTGAACGAACAACGCAATCAAGGTAACCAAGGTTTCAATGGTCAAGGTGTTGCGCATGCTGCTCGTCAAAATACTTCTCAGCAAATGGGTTGTGGTATGTACCAAGGTGGTTACAACCAACAATATCCTAATAATCAATTCCCAAATATTCCAGGACAAATTCCGGGTGGATATCAAAATGGTCAACCTGTTCAATTTAAAAATATCAATTGCCGTGTAATCGCTCGTAAGGGCGAAACATCTGGTGATTCTGGTATGATGTTAGTTCCGGTTGTTGCAACTGGTGGATCAACAGTGAATTTATATGCTAATATCGTTTCACAAAAATCATATTTAGGCGGAATTTTTAATACAACAAAAGTTTCAACATCAAATAAACTTGGAAAAGTTAAAATGACTTATATTCCAGGTGCCGGTCTTGATGCTGACATGATCAAAATTTCTGCTGAAGGCGTGGATGGTCATATCAAAACTTCGATCACGGGTTATGCTGGTTCAAATGTTGATTTAGAAATTTCACCTGATAGTGAATTCAGTGATGAAACATATTTAAATGTAACTTGTCGCAGTGCTGACGCATCAAATCCAGGTCCAGCTGTCGCAAAAACTAAATACACATGTAACGGAACTGAAAAAATCGGTAGCGGTAAAGAAAGTTCAATCAAAGGTAAATTAGATTATAACGCAGAGTTAATGGGTGAAGTTTACGAGTTGTCACAAAAAACGAATTTAGTGACAGAAGGATCTTTATCAACTGGCTTAGGTTATGCCCAGTTTGATACTGTTTCAACTGGAGTCCTTGATTCAAAAGTACGCGGTCAAGCAAACATCACGACTGCAGTGAAGTACGAAGTTGAAAAAAATGGATATGCATTAAAAGTTTCTTGTCGCCCAACTGCTAACTAGGACAACGAGCTAAGAATTATTCAATGATTTAAATGTTTTTGTGAGAAGGGTAACCTCATCAGTTACCCTTCTGTCGTCTTCGCGCGTTAAATATCGGTATTGACCTCATAATTCTTAATTCCTAGACTTAAACAGTTTCAAATACTTAAGACCAACTTCCAAGGACTATGGATGGGATTTTTTGATAAATTTTCAGATTATTTTTCTAATGATATTGCGATCGATCTAGGTACAGCAAACACACTTGTTTATGTGAAAGGTCGCGGGATTATTTTAGATGAACCATCGGTGGTGGCTGTACAGAAAAATTATCGTGGAATGCAAAACAGAGTCTTAGCAGTCGGTAAAGAAGCAAAGGAAATGTTAGGTCGTACCCCTGGTAGTATAGTTGCCATTCGTCCAATCAAAGACGGTGTTATCGCAGATTTTGAAGTGACATCAGCGATGCTTAGTTATTTTATTAAAAAATCAATTGGTGAGAAAAAATCTTTTGTACGTCCAAGAATTATTATTTGTGTTCCATACGGAATTACTCAAGTTGAAAAAAGAGCTGTCAAAGAAGCAGCGCAATCAGCTGGGGCCAGAGAAGTTTACCTCATCGAAGAGCCCATGGCAGCAGCTATTGGTGCGGGTTTACCAATCACTGAGCCATCAGGAAATATGATTGTTGATATGGGTGGCGGAACTACAGGTGTTGCGGTTATTTCTTTGGGTGGTATTGTTTATTGTAAATCAATTAAAGTTGCCGGCGATAAATTTGATGAAGCTATTATAAATTATGTACGTCGACAATTTAATTTATTAATTGGCGAAAGAACTGCTGAAGCTATTAAATTAAAAATTGGGAATGCGTACCCTTTCGAAGTGGAAAGAACCATGGAAGTGAAAGGTCGCGATTTAGTGGCTGGTGCCCCGAAAACTATCGAGATCACAAGTACACAGATCAATGATGCATTAATGGATCCATTATCAGAAGTGATCGATGCTGTTCGAACAGCACTTGAAAAAACTCCGCCTGAACTAGCATCTGATATTGTTGATAATGGAATAGTCCTTACTGGCGGCGGGGCATTGTTAGCTAATCTAGATGTTCTGATCAGAGAAAGAACAGGACTTCCTGTATCTATCGCTGAAGATCCTTTAACATGTGTAGTTATGGGTTCTGGTCGTGTCCTAGACCAATTAGATCTACTCAGTCAATTAACTATTGATTAAAATAAGTCATGCAAATTGAAGTCTATAAAAAACTTTGGGTTAACTGCCACCTGATGTATCCCAATTCATCACAAGCTCGTGATATCTTTTCACACTTAGTGACAGTTTCGACGAAAGAAAATTTAGATAGCGTTGCATTTCTAAAAACTACTTTTCAAACTTTAACTGCAGTTAAAGCAGTTAAATCAGGATCAAATTATTTTGAATATTCTGAATACACGATGGATTGTTGGAATTCAGTTTTAAAAAAATGTCAGCGTCGTGAACAATTTTTTTTAATGAGCATTCTATTTAATAAAACAAGTTTTAGTGATCTTGAGAAAGCCACTGACATCAGCGAAAATAAAATTAAATATTTAATCAATCAAGCAATTAAAAAAGTATCTGATTTTTCAAAAGATGATCATAAATTTTTATCTGAAGATATTCAATTCAAAACTCATCATGAGAAGAAAATATCAAAAATTTCTTTAAGTGAGAAAATTTTCGAAGCTACTTTAGACTTTACTACCGCCAGAGAAAAAGTATTCATACTAGCTGAAGCCGAAAAGTATCCAGATACAAAAAAAATTATAGAAAGTGTCAAAAAACTTCGACAGGAATTAGATTCAA
Organism: Bdellovibrio sp.; assembly: GCA_043756765.1. GTDB lineage: Bacteria > Bdellovibrionota > Bdellovibrionia > Bdellovibrionales > Bdellovibrionaceae > Pseudobdellovibrio. The sequence goes on from JAYUQO010000092.1 coordinate 10,026, forward strand.
TTCCTAAAACTGAAACTTTCTTAGAAAACATTGCTGCGATTGAAAAAAATATAGAAAGTAACGAACACGATAAAAAACTAAACAGTAAAGTCAAAATATCAGCTTGGAAAAGAATAGGTCTGTACTTTGCGATTACTAGTTTTTTAGCAGTTTGCTTTCTTACCGCTTTTAATATACGAAATGAAGGCCCACAAATCGTGGTTGAAACATTGCAAATTCAAAGACAACAACCAAAGCAAACGTTGGTGGCCGCTAAAAATATTGAAATCAGTTACGACAAAAATAAATTAGTATCTGCTATAGTTGCAACTAAAGCGCCAGCAATCAAAGTCGTTTATGCCGCATCAGTAGCAACTGCTATAGTTGAAAATCAGGCCAACACAACAACAGACAACACGTTTAAGAAAAAGCACACTGGTGTTTATAGGGGCACTATTGATGTGGTGAATTTAGACGAAGTCACAGAACGTGTAAAATCCAAAATATTTAGTCTTAGTGGGTTTAAAGCCGGTGAAGTTGAACTGGGTTGGATGAAATCGCTAGATACAACATACTTTCATTTTATTATACCAACAGAAAACATTGAAGATTTGAATCAATTTATTAAACAGTTTGGTGATTTTAAATATCGTTTTGAAAAACATCCACGTGTACTAAACGGTGATCAAAAAAGATTTATTATAGAGGTTCGTAAAGTTGAATAAAATAAAAAACAGATATCAGTCTAGTGCAAAAAAATATAGATCGCTGAAATCTATCTTGCTAGTTTGGTTTATATTGTTTTCAGTTATCCCACTAGTTTTTGTTGGTTGGTATTCGCTATTTAAATTTGAACAAGCTTTAGACGGTGAAGTGTCACAGCGTCTTGCGGGTAATGGTCGCGAAATCGAATCAATTTTTAACAGCCAATATCAACAAATGGCAGAACTATCTGAACTTTATCTTAGAGACCCGAAAATACATTACGCACTAACAACGGTAGATCAACAAAACCTGAAAGATATAACAACAGTGGCCTTAGGCAGATCAGAAACTTCTGCGATTGCTTTTTATGATAAAACTGGCCGCTTAGTGACTAGTATTTTTAAAGACGAAAAGAATCAAATACGTGTTTTTGGTTTAAATAATGAAAAAGTTCTTTTGAATGAAAAATACCTTATGAGTCTTAAAGACAAAAAAAACATAGCTTTTATCAATCAAGGTAAAAACAATATTTCACTAATGTATTTTTCAAAAATTAATAACGGTATGGGTCGCCATATTGGTTACTTAGAGCAATCAATCATTGTTCATCAAAGTTTTTTAAACCGAATCAAAGCAAAATTAAAAATTGAACTGTTCGTAGTCGACGAAAATCAAAAAGTAGCTGAAGGCACTAAAAATGAACTTAAAAAAATTAATTTAACAAAAGAATTTTTTTCTGAAGACAAATTCATTTCTGTCAATATTGACAACTTATCTTACGGGTTTATTCTTTATCCAACTTATTGGGATAAATCTAAATTGTATTTAGGTTTGGGTGCAGTTAAAAAAGATTCACAAGCTATTCTAAAAAATGTGAACATCGCTTTTATCACGGTTATATCAATCGTTTCAGGTTTTTTGATCATTACAATTATTTTTACGGCCAACTGGTTCCTAGAGCCTATCGACAAACTAATTCGCGGGTTTAAATTATTTGAAAAAAATGAACAATTGATTCAGTTACCTATTAGCAACCGAACTGAAATGGGACTATTGACAGAATCATTTAACGAAATGAGTTATAAAGTTTTTCAGGCTAGAAACGATCTGAAGAAAAAAATTAAAGAGTTAGAAAACACGAATTCAGAACTGAAAGAAGCTCAAACAAAATTAGTTCATTCAGCAAAAATGACAAGTCTAGGTCAGCTAGTTGCGGGTGTAGCTCATGAATTGAATAACCCAATCGGTTTTATTTTTAGCAACATGACTCATCTTAAGGAATACGCTGATAATTTGTTTGAATTGATAGATTCTATTCAACCCGAAGATGTTCAGTTCGAGAATAAAAAAAATACTATTGATTATGACTTTATTAAAAAAGATTTACCTCGTTTAATTAAATCTTGTCAGGACGGGGCGCAAAGAACCCGTGATATTGTTTTAGGATTAAGAAACTTTTCTAGATTAGAAGAAGCCCAACTTAAGGAAATTGATATACAAGAATCGATCGACACCACATTAGAAATTCTTAAAGGTGAAATTAAAAATCGCGTAGTTATTAATAAAAATTACGAACCTGTTCCTAAAATTCTTTGTTTTGCTTCACAAATTAATCAAGTCGTGATGAATATTCTGTCGAATGCACTACAGGCTATTCAGGGTAACGGGCAGATATGGATTACAATACTACCGATTAAACCTATTGCGGGCCAAGTTGGAAAAGTTCAGATTTCTATTCAAGATTCTGGTGCTGGTATGGAACCTCAAGTTCTTGAGAAAATATTTGAGCCCTTTTTTACAACAAAAGGAGTCGGGCAAGGTACAGGGCTCGGTCTGAGTATTTCATATGGTATTATTCAGAACCACGGGGGCGAAATCCAAGTCAGGTCACAGAAGGGTATTGGAACTGAATTTGTGGTGATTGTTCCTGTGGAACCACCTAAAGAAAAAGCTTAACTATTTTTCGTCTTAATATGAGACATATTAACGTATTGCCCAGTAAATAAGTGTTACCGAAGGACTTAGCTGTAGGTTTGTGTGTCATGCGGGAGTTCCTTCTTTCTTTTCATCGGATTGATTTAATAATTTGTTGATGAGCTTAAGTTTAGTTTCTATGCTTTTCTTTAACTCAAAAGGATTGATCGTTTTTTCGAGTTCAATAAGTCTGGCCTTTGTTTCTGGTGGTACAGAAGCTTGGGCCAGCACCCTTTCAAAAGGTGTTTCTGGTTCGGAGTAAGTTTTCTTGTATTTAGCCCCAACTCGAAGTTTTGTTTTTAGTTTCATCTGCGGGTAAAACAGATTCTGAAGCAGTGACCATTCGTTTCTGTAAATATCATTCATTATTTCAATCAGTTCTTTTTTGTCGTAACGATCCCAACCAAAGATTTCTCGAACGTGAGTATAGTTTTTCTGTTCAACATAACACTGATCGTTTTTCTTGTACGGACGGCCACGCTTAATCGCCACTTTGTCAGCTCTGTCATCGCCTTGGAAGTAGCGGATAAATTGATGGTTTAAAAATTCATTTCCGTTATCAACACACACTGTGTGGATTTTAAATGGCAGTGATGCTTCGATATCTTTCATGCAGGCAATTACTCCGAACATGGATTTTCCCCACATAGATCTACATTCAGTCCAACTAGTAATGATATCAGTCACTGTTAATGTTAGAGCATATGCACCAGTAAGGCTTCCGCCGCAGTGGTGAACAGTATCTGCTTCAACGTGACCGATACCTGTTACGTTGTAATCTAGTGGTTTTAGCGGGATCATCATCTTAATAAACTTTCCGGATTTGGTACCGCTATTCCAATGACGTCTGTACTGTGCGCGATAAGGCTTTAAATAATCATCGATTGATGACTTACCCATTTGAGTTAACAAGATTTTTGTGATCTCTGGACAGTTGTAATGTTTAATCCAACGGGGCAGTGCTTTTTTCATACGACGTGAACAGATTTGACCCATGTCTATCCACAACTTTTTTAAATGTTGGATGACGAAGTCATTATAAATTCTACGCCTGCCACGATTTTCTTTGGGCTTTTTATTTTTAACTGTACTCAATAATCGAACTGCACTTTTCCTGTGGATTTTTAAATTTATTTCAAGCTCACTCAAAATAAGACACTTAGTTTTTCGATCAGAATTATGGTAACGCCTACTCATAACCTGGACATATTCATATTTTGCATCGCCAGTCACTTCATCACCTCCTTGTGATATCAAGGACTTAAGGCTAGCACTTTCGGTAACATCATTTAATGGGCAATGGGAGTGGGTCTGGTTATTCGATTCTCGTTTTGAGCCAGCTTCGGTAACATTTATTTCCGGGCAATTC
>JAYUQO010000093.1:0-4839 GCA_043756765.1 Bdellovibrio sp.
AGTCGGCCAATAAATAGCCGAGTTAAAAATAAGTGAATTAATTATCCTTAAATAAATGATAGAACAAGTAAAAAAAGAATATCTTATTCTAGATATAAGAATTTTAGATGTTGTAATGAGACATTTCTAACCTATAATAAACGCATGGTTGCATTGAATTCAGTTCCAGTCACCACGACCTTCAAAGCTTTGATCTTAAATGCCAGCTATGAACCTCTACGAATCGTCCCATGGCAAAAAGCTCTCGTTCTGTGGTTTCAAGATAAAGTTGATATTCTCGAGTATCACACGGCCTTTGTGAGATCAGTCTCTGCGACATTTAATCTACCCAGTGTTTTAAGACTTAAAAGTTATATTAGACCAAAAAAAGTCGACGGCGTCAGGTTCTGCCGAGAAAACGTCTATATTCGAGACAACTTCACTTGCCAATATTGCGTTAAAGTTTTCTTAGCTAAAGAGCTTACGATCGATCACGTTTTGCCTGCGTCACAAGGTGGACCGAAAACATGGACTAACGTCGTGACAGCCTGCCGCAAATGCAACCAAACAAAGGCCAACCGCACTCCTGAAAAAGCAAAAATGCCTTTATTAAAGCCCGCCAGAGCACCTACCTGGCTACCTGTATTAGAACATGAAATGCTGACTGAAAAAGTTCCGCAAACGTGGAAAGATTATTTGCGCTTTAAATAAGTTCATGAACAAAATGGCGCATGCACGAAATCCGATTTATTACTGCCGCTGAATGCCTAGAGTTAAGATCAAAAGTTTTACGTCCCAATCAACCAATCGCTGCTTGCTACTATCCCGAAGACAACCATAAAGATTCATTTCATTTAGGTTATTTTATCAATCAAATCATGGTAGGAAATGGAACCTTTTTATCAAATGTAAATCCTGGTTTTAGCGCATCAGTAAAACCTTACCGCTTACGAGGTATGGCTGTAGATACGAAACATCAAGGTTTGAGTATTGGAACAAAAATTTTATTAAGAAGTTTAGATATTCTTCAAGAAAAACAAGCTGATTTACTTTGGTTTAATGCGCGTAAATCAGCTTTTGGTTTTTATGAAAAAAATGGATTTTTATTTCATGGAGAATTGTTTGATATTCCCACTATTGGTCCGCATAAAGTCATGTACAAGTGGCTGCAATCACGTTAGCGTTTATACATGGTTGTATCGATCACGCACAAATTATTAGTTAAAGAATTTACTGAGCTGGTTTCGGAAACAAATGGTATCACTTTAAGTGACACCTTAGATCTTTTGATCTCATCATCATTAAAAACAAAAAATCCAGAAGCTTACGAAATCGTCACAAATTTTAGAAAAGTTTTGAACGAATTTATCACCAATGAAAAATCAATCGACGCTTTAATAAAACATCCGTTCAGTTTAGTTTTAGAAGCTTTTTTTAAGCGCTTCCCGTTAAAATACCAAGAAGAACATATTCACTTAACAGGTTCGCTAACAGCGGGGTTTATTTGGTCAAAATTAAAACCACTATTAGATGGACCACATCAAAAAATTTATGAACAAAAAATAAAACAAGTTTACGGTGATCAGGCTTGGCCCATTAAATCAGCAGATGATGTTGATCGTTTAATTCGCCTCAAAGAAACTGAAGGCTTTTCAGCTTATTTAAAAATTCTTTATTTAGCTAAATTAATTTTTACTTCTAAAGAGGCCCATGCTGATGCAGCTTACAGCATGGCTGAAGATCTTTACTTAAATTACAACGTTGGACAAATTAGATTAAAATTTTCTTTGAGCCGATCAACATCTGATAGTTCAGAACAGATCCCGGGTATTGATGATGTCACTGCAGAAGATGTTGTTGTGGGCCTTTATGATGGTTTTGCTTCGTTTCAAAAACAATATCCTGATTTTAAGTTTATTTTATCACCATCTTTTAGAAAAGAATCAAGTTTTTACGATTCAAGCAAATATTTGAATCGTAAAGAACATTTTCAACAGCAGATAGATGAAATTATCAAAATGACAGAGAAATATCCTGAACTAAAAGACTGTCTTTCTGAAGTCGACACAGTCGGTGATGAAAAAGAAATGTACCGCAAAGAGCATTTTTTTGAATTGCAATCTGGATTTAGAAAGTTGCAATACAAAGGTTTTAAAATCAGATCTCATCACGGCGAAACATGGCACACCTTACGTCGTGGCATTCAAGCGGTCGATAATGCGATGAACATTTGGCACATTGATACACTAGAACACGGGATCAGTTTAGGGATTAATCCGAATCGTTATTTTCATCGTTTGTATCAAAAAGTGATTAAGCAAAATATGGAAAATAAACCCGTACTGTCACAATCACAAGACCACCGTGAATTGCACGAATTAGATTGGGGCAATAACAAACTGGTGATGGAAAAATTATTACGTGGTGAAGTTTTATCTGAAAAAGAGCGAACTCAGTTTCTGAAAGCAAAATTTCATACAGCCCGTGAAGTTGAACAATACCAGCATGACGTTTTAAACCGGCTGATTCAAAAAGGTGTTTCATTAGTCGTGCTGCCTTCATCGAATAATAAACTAACAGGAAAATTTGACGATTATAAAGATCATCCTTTTTCATGGTGGGAAAAGAAAAATGTTCTTTTAGGTGTTGGTACAGATAATTACGTGACTTTAAATACAAATTATTTGCGTGAAATGTTGATTCTACTTTTGACAGACCCAATGAACTTAAAAATCACAAAATTACTTATGGTCACAACTGGTGAAACACGAAGGCCGTACATCAGTCAGTTGTTGTGGCAAATGCGCAAAGATATTAACAAGGACGCATTTTAATGGACGTGCAAATATGACAACGTTTTTCGATTTCTGTAAAAAAATATTTAATGTCCGACAATTAATCGTTTTATCTTTAGGTTTTACCAGCGGATTCCCACTATTGCTAACAGGGTCAACTTTCAAGTTGTGGTTAGCCCAAGATGGTGTTGATATTAAAACTATTGGTTTAATGAGTCTCGTAGGCACGGCTTATTCATTAAAGTTTTTTTGGGCTCCGCTGATTGATCGCTATTACATTTCTTATTTTGGTCGCAGAAAAACGTGGATTTTTATTTCGCAGGTTTTTTTAGCTTTAGGTTTATTTATGATGTCTTCATTAAACCCATTAGCTGACGGTTTAGGTTTGTTAGCTAGCTGGGCTGTATTTGTAGCCTTTATGTCGGCTACACAGGACACCGCTATTGATGCTTACCGCAGAGAATACCTAACTAACGAAGAACTTGGGCTTGGGTCATCGATGAACGTTTATGGCTATCGCATCGCCATGCTGGTAGCCGGCGGATTTTTGGTGTCTTTAGTTGCTGATACATCCTCTGTGGCCAGCGCAAGCGCCACGGGATTAACAGGAATTATCAGCTGGAATCAGTTTTATCAAATCAGTTCACTGATCATGGTTGTTTTGGCAGCGATCACATTTTTTATACCGGAACCTAGATCAGAAGCGGCTCCGAAAACTTTATTTGGCGCTTTTTTTGAACCCTTCAAAGAATTCTTTATGCGTAAAGAAGCTTTGTTCATTCTGTTATTTGTTTTTCTTTTTAAATTAGGTGATCAAATATCTGGAAGCTTACTGACTCCGTTTTATAAATCCATGGGCTACACCAATGTTGAAATTGGTTTGATCACAAAAACTTACGGGTTATTTTCGACTTTAGCTGGACTATTTGTGGGCGGAATTGCTTTATTAAAGTTTGGTATTCGCAGATGCCTTTGGACTTTTGGTATTCTACAAGCTTTATCAACAGCATCGTTTGCCATAGTCACACTGACAGGCCCTGTGATTTGGTCTTTGTCATTTGCTGTGATCTTTGAAGATTTTTCTTCTGGCATGGGCACAGCAGCATTCACGGCCTACATTGCATCGGTTACAAACACACGGTTTACAGCAACGCAGTTTGCTTTACTAACTAGTTTTGCAACATTAGGACGAACACTTTTTTCTGGCGGATCAGGATTTTTACAATATGCTGTTGGCTGGGCTGGATTCTTTTACGCTGGTGCGCTGTTAGCAATACCCGGATTATTTGTACTTTGGCTAATGAATAAAAAGTATCCTATTCCGAATAATAATTAATACTCATAATTAATTATCTTCACACTTAAAACCGGGACTTAAATAACTTTTCTTTTCGCTAGCTGCTGGGCTTCTTAATGATGAACCCAATTTATCAGACGCATTTTTTTGCAAACATATTTCAAATTCTTCAATGGGTGTAACTTCAACTTTGTCCCCACTTAAGCGATAACCTAAATGCATGTACGTTAAGTCCGGAAGCCCCATCGTCTTACGGGCAAATTCCCCGCTTGATTCAACAGTGACGCCCGCTTTAAGCGAAGACTCGTTGACTAAACCGAACATCTGAATCAGTTCTGCTTGCTGAGAATTCTGATTAATTTTCTTAAGCCATAAGTTAAGATAGCCATAGTTTTTATTTGAGATCTCGTCAGAAATTTTATTCAGTGCTTGAGCCATCACGTATTGACCCGTTGGTGATTTTTCAAAAGACATTTCATGATTAAATTTAAAAATAGCCCCGCGTTCTGCCAAGTAAGTTAGAAAACCATTTTTGAAGTTAAATCGGGCCACATCTTTTTTGTCAGAAGATTTATTTAAAATCTCAGTCAGCTGATCATAGGTCGGAAAATACAAAGTCTGTTTTGACAATATCTTTACCAATGTAATCTAATAAGCCGTTTTGACACGGCAATTGTGTGTTCATAGTCACTTTGCCGCGAACTTCAGTTAAGACATACTGAATGGATAGCACCGCCGCACCGTCTAAGTCTTTTTGTAGTTGGACAA
>JAYUQO010000094.1:0-4821 GCA_043756765.1 Bdellovibrio sp.
TTGGGCATGGCTTTACACGAAAGATCCAAATTTTTTAAAATGGTCTTTGTCTGAATTTAGTGAAGATCGCAGGCTTAATGTAAAGCCAGAAATTAAAGAGTATAGAAATTTTCAAGGATCTAAATATGAAAACGGAACGCAGTTCGCAAGACTTCTTAGAAGTGTTACGGATGGTTTAGAGAATCCTCAGGTTATGACGACTTTAATTAAAGATTTTTTAGCGCAATTGTCGGCTGATTTTGTTGAATTAAAATCCGAAGAAACTTTAAATACAGGAAGTCTTTATTTATTTTTAGGTCAATCTGACAAAATTAAATTAGATGAAAACAATTGTGATTTGTTAAATAAAAATTTAACTAAAATGCAAAATGAAAAATCCTATTCTTGTGAAAAACAAACAGATAATTCTTTTAAGTTGATAAAATCAAATGAAAAGTAAAATGAAAAGCAAATTAATACTATTTCTTTTATTATTTTCACAGATTGTTCTAGCAGCTGAAGCTGATGACACACTTTCAGTTGAACTTTATTTACCCGGACTTCATTATCGAACTTATCAAGACGAAACAAAAGCATTACAGATTCGTCGTGTTGATCAAATATCATTGCAGTTAGCTTATAATGAACTTTTGTTAACAGGTTTAGAGTTGTCTAGATATTCTGAATCGTCAGGTGGAAGTTCATTTAATTTTGAATCTGAAACGTCAGAATGGTCCTTACTATTTGGATATAATTTTTTAAACTATAAACTGACTGATATAACTTTTAATATTTATGGCGCAGGATATTTTGGGCAAAATCAAACTCAGATTGAAACAACTTTACTAGGACAAAGCACAACTGAGGTGTCAAAGGCCCAAACAGTTATCGGTTTCGGAATTATTCCACAAATGATTTATCATGATTTTATTTTAGCAATGGATTTACGTTGGATGGAATCAAAGGCCTATGCTCCGCAGGCCGTGACAGTTTTGACTGTAAAAATTGGGTATAGTCTTAGTTTGTAACTTTTTGAACGAATGCAGAGCTTAATCTATTTTTATCGACTAGTTCTTTTTTGTAAGTCTGTGCTTCAGTGATGTTATCAAATAATCCTACTTGAACCTTGTACCACGTTTTACCATTTGTTTTTGCAACTGTTGTGTTGGCTTTGTATCCACGTGCATTAAGATTTGTCGTCATTTTATTGGCGTCGTCAGCAGTCGGATAAGCGCCAACTTGCACAGTGTATTGAATCGGTGATGGTACACTGACTTGTGCTTTAGCAGGAATACTAGCCACATCACGAGCTGTTTCACTTTCAGCCAAAGAAATTTCTTTAACATCTTTAGTAGTAGATTCTGTTGGCGCTGTCGCTTCTGTTTGTTCTGTATTTTTAGCTGAGGCGTCATCTGTTGAAAACTCTTCTGCTAATTGTGCAACATCTGCATCACTCAGTGTGTCTTCAGTAGGAACAGCAGCAGTGTTTATGACTTCACCAGAGATTTGTGCAGTATCACCAGATTCATTTTTCACCGGCTCTAATTGCGATAGGCGATGTTGATTGTCAGAATATTTTTTGCCAACAAATGTGCCGATTGAGAAAGAAAATAAAGAGATAAAGAAAACCAGAGTTAATTCAATAATGCGATTTGTATTCATTGCCATAATATTGCTTCCTTCATTAATTCAGTATAGCTTAAAGTCTACATCAATTAAAAAAAAATGGTCAATTCTTGGGTGGTTTCTATGGAAAAGTCTAGTTTTAAAGCTGCAATGGATGCTGTGGTGGCAGGACGCGCCTGTTTATTAAGTTATTTTGGTCAAATTAGGCACATTGAAGAAAAAGATAAAGCCGCAGGGCTAGTCAGCGAAGCCGATCGTGAAAGTGAAAAGTTAATAAAAAACATGCTAGCTGAGGATTTCCCTGATTATGATTTTTTAGGTGAAGAAACATCTTATCTTGATGGGGATACTCATTTCCAAAAATCTAAAAAACCACGTTGGATTTTAGACCCGCTGGATGGCACGACAAATTTTGTTCATGGATTTCCTATTTTTTGTATTTCATTAGCCTTAGAAATTGACGGTGAAATTCAGTTAGGAATTGTGGATATGCCTTTATTGAATCAGACCTTCACAGCGGTTAAGGGCGAAGGCGCTTTTTGCAATGGAAAAAAGATTAATGTTTCAAAAACGAAAAACTTTGAACAGGCTTTTATGTCGACAGGTTTTGTGGCAGAAAGCCCGGAAGTACTAGCTGAACAATTAAAAATATTTGAACATTTTGTGTGGAAAGCCCGCGCTATTCGTAGACCTGGTGCTGCCGCTTACGACTTAGCGTTAATTGCTAGCGGAGTTTTTGATTTGTACTGGGAAAAAAATCTAAAACCGTGGGATTCAGCGGCCGGTTTATTGTTAGTGAAAGAGGCCGGTGGTGTTGTTCGAACTTATGAAAATTTAGATTATCATCCTTTTGAAAAAAGCTTGATTGCTGGTAACCAGACTTTAGTCGATCTATTCCAAGCCGAAGTGAAAACAATAGTTAAAAAATAATCGACAAAATCCCAACAGGACTAGTCATTAATTTGGATCTTTTTTGCCGATCCTAAAGTCTAGCTTCAATATTTAAATCACTCAGATGTTATATTTTTGACGGCGCGGATCAAAATATCAATTCTACATGTCTAACTATTCAAAGGTCTTATTGGCACTGGTGTTGCTTTTATATTTAATGTTCGAGGAGGTTTTAAGTGGCCGAAGATAAAGCAAGCAAGACAGATGCAGCAAGCGCCGCAGAAGCAGTAAAGAAAGCTGGACAAAAGCCTACGTTATTAATCGCACTAGTGGTGATAAATATGTTGGTTGTACTAGCAGTGGGATTCATGGTTTGGAAAGGCAAAATGCAAGATGAAGCTGAGCCTGGTTTAGATCAAGTTATTCGAGGTGAAGCAAAAACATCTGAGCTTGAAAAACAAAATCAAAATGAAATCGGTAAAGTGATTCCACTTGAAACGTTTATTGTGAACTTAGCCGGCTCTAAAGGCCGTAAAGTTTTAAAAGTGAATATGGAATTAGAAGTGAAAAGTAATACGGAAGGCGATGGCAATATCGTTTCTGAAATTGATAATCGCAAAGCACAGATTAAAGATTTTATTATAATCATTTTATCAAGCAAAACCTATGAAGAAATTTCGACTAAAGAAGGTAAAGACTTTTTAAGAAATGAAATTAAAGACAATATTAATACGTTTTTAAGCAAAGGTAAAATTACTAACGTTTATTTTACAGAACTTATTTACAACTAAGGAGTTAGTTCGTGAATCAAATTTTATCACAATCTGAAGTCGATGCTCTTTTAGCTGCAGTCAGTGATGGCGATGTGGCTACACCGAGTTCGTCATCAAGCAGTAGTAGTGGCAGTGGCGGTGGTGGCAGTAGTCATAAAGGTTCGTCTAGCTTCACGGGTTCATCTGCAGATAAAAATGTAATTACTTACGATTTAACCAGCCAAGATAGAATTATTCGTGGCCGTTTACCACAACTTGAAGTTATTTATGAAAAATTCATGCGTGCGTTTCGTGTTTCGTTATCTTCAGCGTTACGTAAAATTGCTTCAATCACTTTAACATCAACTGAATTCATCAAGTTCGGTGAATTCATTAATACTTTACCTATTCCAACGTGCATGAGCGTTCTTCGTTTTAATAATTTACGGGGTTCTGCTTTATTTGTTATCGAAGCAAAATTAGCTTACGCACTTGTCGATTCATTTTTCGGCGGGTCAGATCGTCCTTATTCTAAGTTAGATGGTAAAGAGTTTACTCCTATTGAATTACAAATCGTCAAAAAAGTTGTGGAATTAGCGATTAACGATCTTGAGCAAGCTTGGTCAACAATCGAAGTGATTGGTTGTTCTTTCCAAAGAACAGAAATCAATCCACAGTTCGTGGGTATTGTTCCACCTACAGATGTGGTTATTGCCTCAACTTTTGATATTGAATTAGAAAATATTAATGGAACTGTTTCGATAGTTATCCCTTACGCAACTATTGAACCTATTCGTCAAAAATTATCGACAGGGTTCCAAGTCGAATCAGATCAAACTGACAAAAAACTTTGGACAGCGATTATTAAAGAACAGCTTTTAGATACAAATATCAGCGTCAAAGTAAACTTAGGCGAAACTGAAATTAAATTAAAAGACATGATGGGATTAAAAGTTGGCGATGTTATACCGCTGACGCAAGATTCTTCAGGTGAATTAGATATACAAGTTGAAGAAGTTAAAAAATTTAAAGGTTATTACGGAATACACCACGGAACTGTCGCAGTCCAAGTGACTCGTCAGATCGAAAAATAAGGGGAACTAAAAATGAGTCAAGATCAAGTAGACAAAATTGTTGATCAGATTGGCGAAGAAAACAAGGCTTCAACGACAAATGCAACTAAAGATAGAAATCTAGATCTTATTTTAGATATTCCTTTACGAGTTACAGTTGAATTAGGTCGCACGAAAATGCCAGTGAGTGAGTTATTAAACTTAACTCAAGGTTCAGTGATCGAGCTAATGAAACTAGCCGGTGAACCAATGGAAGTTTTAGTTAACGACAAGTTGATTGCACGCGGTGAAGCTGTTGTCGTGAATGAAAAATTCGGGGTTCGTTTGACAGATATTATTTCTCCGACAGAAAGAATCGAGCAATTAAAATGATTAAAAACATCTTAATTTCATTAAGCTTTAGTTTGTTAACATTTTTAGTGGCAATCCCTGCAACTTTAGCTAGCGAAACACGCGCTGAAAGCGAAATCCCATTAAAAATTGCTGAAACAACACATGCA
>JAYUQO010000095.1:0-13936 GCA_043756765.1 Bdellovibrio sp.
GCCCTGCCAATGGTTTGAATCAAAGATCTTTCGGATCTTAAAAAACCCTCTTTATCTGCATCTGTAATACCTACAAGTGAAACCTCAGGAATGTCTAAACCTTCGCGCAGTAAATTAATTCCGACTAATACATCAAATACACCTAAGCGTAAATCACGAATAATTTCTGATCTTTCGAGCGTTTCAATATCACTATGTAAATATTTGACTTTAATTCCTAACGATTCGTAATATTCTGATAAATCTTCAGATGATCTTTTTGTTAAAGTCGTGACTAAAACGCGTTCTTTTTTAGAAATACGGTCTCTGATTTCAGTTAATAAATCATCGACCTGATTCTTGACCGGTCTAACTTCAACAATCGGGTCTATCAAACCCGTTGGACGAATAATTTGTTCAATGATTAAACCTTCTGATTTATCAAGTTCATATTGCGCAGGCGTTGCCGAAACATACACAACTTTATCCATCAACTTTTCAAATTCCTGAAAGTTTAAGGGCCTGTTATCCAATGCAGACGGCAGTCTAAAACCGTGTTCAACCAAAGTCGTTTTACGCGCACGATCGCCGCGGTACATTCCGCCGATTTGCGGAATTGTAATATGGGATTCATCGACAATAGTTATAAAATCTTTTGGAAAGTATTCTATCAATGTTGGTGGTGGTTCGCCTGACCCGCGACCTGTGAGATGTCGTGAATAGTTTTCGATCCCTTGGCAAAAACCAATTTGTTCCATCATTTCGATATCATAATAAGTTCTTTGTTCTAATCTTTGTGCTTCTAAAAATTTAATATTATTTTTTAAGTCAACCAGTCTGTCACGCAGTTCATCTTGAATGGTGACAATGGCTTTTTTAATTGAATCATCGCCTGTTGCATAATGTGACCCAGGGTAGATACCAATTTGATCAAGATCTTCATAGTTAATTCCAGTCAATGGATCTATCCATGAAATGCGATCAACAAAGTCCCCGAAAAATTCGATACGGATAACCCGTTCTTCTTCATACGGAGGAAAAATCTCAACCATATCCCCGCGAACCCGAATCATTCCACGAGAAAAATCCACATTGTTTCTAGTGTATTGAATTCTGATTAATTCACGAAGTAGATCATCACGCTTTAGCTTTTGTCCATCGACAACTTGCACCATCATGCCTTCATAGGCCTCTGGTGATCCTAAACCATAAATACAAGACACACTGGAAACTATAATCACGTCACGACGATCAAATAATGATCTAGTCGCACTATGGCGCATACGATCGATTTGTTCGTTGATCGCCGAATCTTTTTCGATATAAGTATCAGACGAGGGCACGTAGGCCTCTGGCTGATAATAATCATAATAAGAAACAAAATACTCTACAGCATTTTCAGGAAAAAGTTCTTTCATTTCAGCATACAACTGCGCTGCTAAAGTTTTATTTGGCGCAAGAACCAAGGCCGGAACACTCAGTTGTTCAATGGCGTGCGCCATTGTAAATGTTTTACCAGATCCTGTGACGCCTAATAATGTTTGATGTTTAATTCCTGATCTAAAATGAGCCACGATGTTTTCGATGGCTTTGGGTTGATCACCGTCTGGTTTAAACGGTGAAACAAGTTTAAAATTCTTTTTATGAATTTTTTTTTCTTTTTGTATTTTTTTATCTTCTTTTTCCAAATTATTTACTAACTTCCCAGTAACTACCTGATGGCGTATCACTGACAGCAATTTTTAGATCTGTTAATTTTTTTCTGATTTCATCTGACTTTGTATAGTCTTTACTATCACGGGCTTTCGATCTTTCAGCCACTAGTAAGTCGATATCTTGAGACTTAACATTCATTTTTTCTAATAGTTTTAAATCCAGTTCTTTTAAAAACTTTTCAGCAGGCTGATTGAAAAGCGACATGACTTTTCCAAGTTGGCCTACGAACTGTAAAAACATTTGGGCTTTTGAAGAGATCACTACATTTGATTTCATACCGCGTTTGAACTGTGAATTAAATTTTCTGATCTGTTCAAAGACGACTGCAACGGCCTGAGGTGTTGAAAAATCGTCATTGATATGTTCGGTGATTTTAGTCCAGGCATGATCTAATTCAGTTTTATAAGCGCTGTCTGGGTTAAAAGCTTCGCCTGTTAAAACTAAACTATCTGCTAAGGCTAACGCCGAATAAACGCGTGATAACCCTGCAATGGCTAAATCAATCGCTGCATCACTGAAATCTGCAAGACTTCTGTAGTGAACTGATAAGATCATCCACTTATAAATTTCTGCGTGATGATTTTTTAAAAAATCGCGCATCGTAACTACGTTGCCTAAAGACTTCGACATTTTACTGCCACCAAAATTAAGCATATTCACATGCATCCAGGTTTTAACATAATCATGATTTGAGCAACCTTCGCTTTGGGCAATTTCATTTTCATGATGAGGGAAAATCAAATCTAATCCTCCGCCATGAATATCAATTTGATCACCGAATAAACTTTTAACCATCGCCGAACATTCAATATGCCAACCTGGCCTGCCATGTCCCCATGGGGATTTCCATGCGCTTCCCGCGCTGCCTTCATGAGCTTTAGTAGCTTTCCATAATGCAAAATCAAGAGGGTTTTGTTTTTTTTCATTGGCTTCAATACGAACGCCAACTTTAAGGTCTTCGACTTTACGACCCGATAGTTTTCCATAGTCATTAAAGTTATCGATTGAATAATTAACATCGCTGCCAGCCACATCAGCAACAACGTAAGCTTTTTTGTTCGCTATTAATTTTTCGATCATCTGAATAATATCATTCATGTGATCGGAAACTTTTGGATTGTAATCATGGGGCTTTAATTCAAGATCACTGAAATCTTTTTTATATTCCTGAATATAAAATTCTGAAATTTCTTGCGGCGTCTTTTTTTCTTCTGCAGCAAGGTTAATAATTTTATCATCCACGTCTGTGAAATTTAGCGCGTACTTCACTTGATAACCTGAATGTTCTAACCAATTGCGCACAAAATTAAAAAAAACCGGGCCTCTGAAATTACCAACATGTAAATAAGAATAAACTGTAGGACCACACACATACATTGTGACATGCGGAGGTTTCATAGGCTTAAAGTCTTCAGTTTTTTTACCTAGTGAATTATAAATCTTAAGCATGAATGTTTCCTATAACTAAATCAACACGATGGAGCAGACTTTTTTTAGTCATCAACGGAACTAGTAATTTCACTTCCGTGCCATGTGGCTGACCAATCACGGCTATGCGCAAAGGCATAAATAAATTTTTACCTTTAACTTGGGCTTCTGCCTTTACTGTGTTTTCCATGTTGATGAAATCAGCTTCAGTGAAAGACTCTGTCGGGTGTTTTTCAATAAGATTTTTCCAAACTGCTAAAACTTTTTTTGTGGGCTCCCATGATAAAGCTTCTTTTGAATCTTCTGAAATCTTGAATTTTGAATCATCTAAGTTTGTATATAATGCGACTGCGTCAGATAAAACTTCCATTTTAATTTTAAAGGCTTCAACTGATTTTTGTTGCCATGATACATCCGAATTATAATGAATCCCTTTTTCATCTAAATGAGTTTTTATCATCGACCATAATGTTTTATCATCTAAAGCGCGCAAGTGTTGTGCGTTCGTCCATTTTAGTTTTACACGGTCAAACACAGCGCCTGATGCATTTAATCTTTCAAGACTAAATAGTTTGACCATCTCGTCCATCGAAAAAATTTCTTTACCTTCAGGGTGCGACCAACCCATTAGCGCCATAAAATTATTCATAGCTGATGGCAAATAGCCTTCAATGCGAAAATTATCACAAGCGACTGCGCCCTTACGTTTTGATAATTTTTGACGATCTTCATCCAGCACTAAAGAAATATGACCAAACTGCGGCTGGGCCCAATTCATGGCTTCGTAGATCATGAGTTGCCTAAGTGTATTTGGTAAATGCTCTTCAGCACGAAGCACGTGGGATATTTTCATCATGTGATCATCGACCACACAACAAAAATTATAAACCGGCATGCCATCTGATCTTAATAAAACAAAATCACCGACCATGTCAGACGGAAATTTAACTTCGCCTCTGATCAAATCATTTAAAATATAATCTTTACGTAAATGTTTTGTCTTAAATCTGACAACTGGTTTTTTGCCCGATGTTTTCATTTCGGCTTCGGCTTGTGCCAAAGTCCAATCGGCGTAAGGTGATTCAACATGGGTATTTTGATTAATGGCTTTTATTTTTTCACGTTCGATCTCAATTTCAGCGTCAGTCATAAAACAGTAAAAAGCTTTACCTGACTTTAGTAATTCATCGGCAACTTTTTTGTAAATATCTAAGCGCTGTGATTGTCTGTAAGGCGCATATGGTCCGATATCCTTAAGTGTCACTGGGTCAACGCCTTCATCCCAATTAAGGCCTAACCATTTCATGTCAGATACCATCATCTTTAAAGATTCATCAGTGGACCTGGCTAGGTCAGTGTCTTCGATACGTAAAATAAATTTTCCGTTATTTTTTTTAGCAAATAAAAGATTAAACAAAGCAGATCTTGCCCCGCCGACATGTAAAAAACCAGTTGGGCTTGGAGCAAACCGTGTGCGAACTTCAGTAAAACCAGGATTCAGTAACGGCTGCGATGACATAGGACTCCTCAAATATAAAAACCGAGATGGCTCTCGGTTTTTATTTTGTCCTAAATTTTAAAGGCCGTACAGTTTATTGAAAGATGTCTTTAATATCTTGATCCTGCGTCACGATTTCTTGAACTTCAGGGGCTAAGTTAAGCTCTTTGACTAATAAATTTCTAGCGGTCTCAAGCATTTTCTTTTCGCCAAAGCTTAATTCTTTTTCGTTTTTAAGCACATAAAGATCACGCAGCACACCTGCGATCTCGACAACTGAACCGGTTTTAATTTTATCAGTGTATTCACGGTATCTGCGGTTCCATGTTTGAGTATCAATTTTTACGTTTTTATCTTTAAGGATTGTAACAACTTGCGAACCTTCTTCTTTAGAAATCAGGTGTCTAAGGCCCACAGACTTAATATTAGAGGCAGGAATCATCACTTTCATGCCTGTTTCTAAAATAAGAACAGAATAGAATTCATGTTTCGCGCCTAAAATCTCTTTGATTTCAATCTTATCAATACGACCAACACCATGACCTGGATAAACTGCATGATCGCCAACTTTGAAATTAGACATGTAAACACCTCTTTTGGAGTAATCTCGACTTCACTGTTCTACCACTTTTGACACCATTCGGCAATTTTTTAGAGCATGCAGGGTTAAATAAAATTCGCCGTGTAAAAACTTCCTGCCATTAATGTCGTTGAACGTCATAGTAAGTGTCACAGTAAGTGTCACAGTGTCAAAAGCGTGGTCGATAACTTTGGACTGCTTTGTAAATGAGGCACTTTACAGTCATTTTTCGGAAGGGCACTTTTATTGCTAAAACAGAAAGTATGAAGAACGTAATACCTACTACCCTACTCATAGTCGCGACTTTTTTAACTTTAAATCCGGTTCAGGCTGCCCCACTCTGTGAGCACTTATTTAGTGATTCGATGGCGCTGAAACCTTTACCTTACGATCTTTATGATCATCAATATTACGATGTGAGAGGTAAAGATGAAGCCGCTGTTGCTGCGCTGAACCTAAAAACTCTTGAAGACTTGATGGCCTACAAGCCTGATCACTACAACTCAAATCGCAGTCAAAGTTTAACATTTAAAGAGGCTAATACCATTCACCAATCGATCTATGAAAATATAGCAGCTCATCCTTCTAAAACCGCATATTACGATAAAAAAGACGTGGGCATTGGCTATTGTTTTGGTCGATCAATGTACTACCATTTAATGTTTCTGAAAAAAGGTCTGCAAAAAGAATCGATTAAAAAAATATGGGCTGTTGGACATATGAAAACAGGAACTGTTGATTGGGGATTTCACGTAGCCACAATGGTTTACACACGAGACAACAATTGGATGGTGATCGATTCAAATCACTACGAACCTATTTCAGTTGAACAGTGGATGAATCATTATTCAGAATACAACGCAGAAAAAGATCTTAGATTTTATATTACAACTCCGGAAAAATTCAGCGTGAACACTGGTAAATACCGACGCTCACAATTAGGTCTTGATGTCAGTCGCGATGTGGATTGGTTTTTTAATTACTTTAAAGATATGATGGCTGACGAAGTTCAATTTAAAACTGAATACAGCAAACTAGTTAAGATAAAACCGTTTCCAAATAAGTATAAATCAACATGGAGAAAATTCGTTGATGACTTCAAAGAATTTATCGGCAAAGGAAAATAAAAATTATTCAACACTACCTTGGCGAATCCACAAATCAATCAAATCGCGTTCGACTTGTGGCATAGCCGAATACATCGGCATGTTTTTAAGCTCAACAACACGCAAATGTAATTCTTCGCGCTTTTCAAAAACCACTTCATAATTTGTGAAGTCAATAAACAAAGCCCCGCTGCTAGCATGACCATGGCAATTCGCGCAGCGTTTTTCAAAAATGGGCTGCACGTCTTTAAACGTTAATGGTTCTGGCTGTATCTCAGTTTGAGCTAAAGTCATGATTGGAAATAAGACTAAAAATAGAATTGTTTTCATGGGTGAAACTTAATCGATACAGTGTGCGGCCGCAAGTGTCCAGATTTGAACACATACTTTTTTCACCCCACACCCGCTAGTGCACCAGCGCCGTAAGACTTCAGCAGCTCTTCTCGAATATGTTGGTGATCGCGAAAAGTCAGCTTTGGATCTTTTTTTAAAATATCGAATGCGGCTTCGCGGGCTAAAACTAATAATTCAAAATCCCTAACTAAGTTAGCTAATTTAAACCCCGCAAGGCCGGATTGTTTGGCCCCCATGAATTCACCAGGGCCGCGGATTTCTAAATCGTATTCGGCGATTTTAAAACCATCATTGGTTTTTTCCATAAATTGCACACGGTCACGGGTTTCTTGGCTTACGGCATAGCCCATGATCATCACGCAAAATGATTTGTGTTCTCCACGGCCTACGCGTCCGCGCAATTGATGCAGTTGTGATAAACCGAAACGTTCAGCATGTTCAATGATCATGAGATTCGCGTTTGCGACATCCACGCCCACTTCGATCACTGTGGTTGAAACTAAAACATCAATTTCATGTTTGCGAAATTGATTCATGATTTCATCTTTTTCAACGGGTTTCATTTTACCGTGTAGTAGCCCAAATTTAACTTTTGAAAATTGATTTTTTAATTTTTCAAATTCATCAGTGGCATTTTTTAAATCTATTTTTTCACTTTCTTCAACCAACGGATAAACAATGTAACATTGTCTGCCTTTTTCAACTTGTTCTGCCATAAAATTAAAAGCCTGCTGCCGTTTGGAATCAGTGATCACACGCGTTTGAATAGGCATGCGCCCCACTGGCATTTCATTAATAAGTGACACATCTAAATCCCCGTACACTGTCATTGCTAATGTTCGTGGAATTGGTGTAGCAGTCATCACCAGAAAATGTGGTGTTTTTTCGCCTTTAGCTTTTAAGTATCCACGCTGGGCCACGCCAAAGCGATGTTGTTCGTCGATAATAACTAAAGCTAATTTTTTAAACTGCACCCAGTCTTCTATCAGCGCATGTGTGCCAATCAAGAAATCGATTTCACCTTGAAGTAGTTTTTCAAGTAAATCTTTGCGGTCTTTGGCTTTTGTTTTTCCTGTGAGCATTCCAATTTTCAAACCTAAGGGTTCAAGTCTTTGTATTGCGTTCTTGTAATGCTGTTCCGCTAAAATTTCAGTGGGTGCCATCAAACAAGTTTGATATCCACTTTCAAAAGCATGCACCGCTGCTAAAAAACTAACTAATGTTTTACCAGATCCCACATCGCCTTGAACAAGTCTATTCATGGGTTTACCTGATGCTAAATCTTTTTGAATTTCGGCGAATGATTTTTTTTGTGAATTAGTTAGTTTAAATGGTAACGATTTTTCAAGCTTGTCAGATAAAATATTTTGATTTTCAATCAGAAAACCCTTTTCATTTTTTAATCCTGTTTTTTTAGAAGCTAAATAAAGTTCTAACCAAAAGAATTCTTCAAAAATAATTCGTCTGTGTGCAGGAGTTTTTAATTCGTTAAATAACTGCGCATCGACGACATCGGGCTTGTGTAATTCATAAATCGCTTTTTTATGAGGTATTAAATTATATTTTTCTCTTAAAGTGTTTGGAAATTTTTCTTCGGGCCAGTCTTTAATCTGAACTAAAGCTGACTGCACAAGTTTATCCATTTTAGTTGTGCTAAGGCCTTCGATTTCTACATAAATTGGAATGAGCTGATCAGACATGTCTTCGTCTGGTTCGATATCTTTTAAATCAGGATGGTGAAATTCAAGTTTTCCGCGGTAATTAGTGATTTTACCTACGACTCTGATTTCTTGTTGTGGTTTAAATCTTTCAAAATAACCTTTGTACGGAGTGCGAAAAAATTTACAACGAATTTGTCCAGAACTGTCCCTGATCAACAGATCGTAAATTTTTCGTGAAGATTTCCCCATGGCGTAAGACGAAACGCTAGCCACATAAGCCTTAAGACTGACAACGTCGTTTTCTTTGAGCGATGCAATATTGCGGGCGGCTCTGCGATCTTCATAGGCCCGTGGGTAATTAGCCAGTAAATCTTTTACTGTGGATATCCCATTTCGAGACAGCAGCGACCCAAGCTTTGGGCCAACTCCTTTTAAATATTGAATATCTGTGTCTAAATTTAATGCCATAACCAATTAAACTGTGATTCAGGATAAAACTTTTGTCAAAGAATGCCGAAAAGAAAGTATGAGTTTAACTACTAATTCCGTAGGCTATTTCCGTATTAGGTTATCGACTGTTCGTGCAGACGAAGAACTACCTTTTGATATCTTCATTCATGTGGATCAAAAAATGATCCAATACATAAAGCAAGGTGATAAACTTAAGTCTGAAAAAATAGTTATGCTTCACGGAAAAGACACTGGTGAGTCGTTTTTTGTGGATAATAAAGACAAAGACACGTACCGCAATTATGTCAAAGCATCGATGAATTCCAGCACAATCAGTAATGCTGAGAAAGCCAATATATTACGTGAAAGTTCGATTGCGATTTTAGAAGATTTATTTGAAAACCCTGATGTAGGCCAAGCGATCGAAGACACCCGCCCGGTGATTAAAGATTTACTGACATTCATGGAAAACGCTCCGGAATCAATTGGTAATTTAATCAGTTTATCAGGTCATGATTTTTATACTTACAATCACTCATTTGATGTCAGTATTTATTCTTTGGGTTTGGGTCAGGCATTAGGTTTTGATAAAGCCACAATGGAAGATTTAGGTTTAGGATCTTTGTTTCATGATGTCGGCAAACGTATGGTTTCTTTAGAAATTCTTTGCAAGCGTGGACCGCTTGATGATGCTGAATGGACGCAAATGCGAATGCATCCGCAATATGGTTTAAAAATTTTAAACGAACATCAAAATATCACTGAAGGCATTAAAGCAGCTTGTTACGAACATCATGAATCGTGGGGTGGTGGCGGATATCCACAAGATATTACCGGCCAAGAAATTCACCCGTTTGCACGAATTGTTTCCCTTACCGACACATACGATGCCATGACAACACAACGTTCTTACAACGTACCCATGCGCCCCGTTGATGCATTAAATATGATGAAAGAAAAATTAAAGCATAAATATGATCCAGATATGCTGAAAGCCCTGTATTCAGTGCTTTTCAAATTAGACGCCGCGTAATATAATTGTCTTTTTAAACTTCATTTCATTGAAACTGTATTGACACTCTGTCAGGGACTCCATAGCTTTAAACGTGAGCAACACAAAAAGCCACACGTTTAACGAACAAGGAGTTCTTATGTTACGAAATCAGTTACAAACAAAAAAATTAGCATTTATTTTAATCGCCTTATTATTAGGTTCTGTTTCTTTTGCAGACGATTTTCCAGTAGTACCACCACCATCAGAGTCTCCGCCTACAGATTCACCGACTGTGCCAGCACCGACACCTGCGCAATTACTTCAAGGTGAATGGGTTACAACTCATCCAATTATTGGCCGTGGATTACAACTTCATTTACGTTTTAATTTTAACGTTCAATCTATGATGATCACAGGAACGTGCGTATTTTTAAACGATGGTGCACATATGTCAGTGGCTGTGAAATCGTCAGTTGGTTACAACAGAAATGATTTATACATCTACGATCGCACAAACGGTCAAGTTTCTGATGGCTACCGCTACTGCCAAGTCAGTACTCAACCTTCAACATGGCAGTTTTATTTCAATGCTTTGGGAAATGCTATATTGATTGCTCAAGTTCCGTATCAAGCACAGTTCGAATTAACCCGCCCGCAAGATGGTGGTCATCACCATCCTTAGTTTTTGATCTGTACCCTTAAAAGTGGTTCTGACAAAAGAACACCTTCTATTCCATTTTTATAAAAAATTGCTGCTGCTTATGGGGCTCAATTTGAGTTTGGTTTTACATTCTTGAAAGTTAGCTAATTTAACTTGCTAGAATGTCTTATCTATGAGACAATGTAAATATGATAAGCTATTCAAAACCAGCTTTAAAAGACATCTTAAAGTTTCCAGCTGAAATTAAAACTGATTTGATGGATTTGTTAGCGCAACTGGATGTTGGAATTAAACTATCAATGCCTTTGTCGCGTCCAATGACATCGATTGGCAAAGGTGTTCACGAGTTAAGACTAAAAGACGCATCAGGTATTTATCGGATAATTTACGTATTTGTCGGTCAAAATAATATCTGGGTGATTCACGGTTTTAAAAAGACAACAGAACAGACATCAAAACAGGATATTGAATTAGCTAAAAAAAGATTAAAAGAGGTTATATGAAAAAAAAATTAACATCAGGTAAAAAGCTGGCGGAAGATTTAGAATTGTCCGTGTCTCGTGGAATGGAAGCAGTCATTAAAGCTCAACTCATAGCAGGAATTATTTCTGCTGTTGAAAAAAGTGGTATTACACACGTTGAATTAGCTAAGCGCTCTAACTTGCCACGTACAGCTGTCACTGGCATTTTGTCAGGAAGCCTTCAAAAAATAACGATTGATCGCGTTTTAAAATTAGTAGAGGCAGTAGGCTTAGTGGCTGAAGTCAGATTAAAAAAAGCTGCTTAAAAAATCTCTATTTAAAAGCATCTTTTTGAATCCCACTGAGTGATCTTTTTAGAGAAACAACGTGGGATTTTATTTTTGATCAAATCATTCTGAAAATCTTCGCTCGTTAAAAGCTTCCAAGGCCTTTGGCTGTCAGCCTTTTTCCATTTCGGATTTTTCATTTTACGGACTTCGTCGATTGAAATCGTCTTGATTTGTGAAATTTCTAGATAACTTAGAAGCCATTTCCATTTCTTATTATCAATTGAATCTTCCTTATCCCCGATCAATAAAATAAACTTTGAAGGATGAATCCCCTTTTTGGCTAGGCGTTCGACAGTTTGTGCTAAATCTGGGTCAAAGATCCTCGTTTTTGATTTCGGATTTTGCAAAATTAAAAAATCATCAACTAATAAGTTTTCAGAACCTTGAATATGAAATGATTCATAATTTAATGCTGACCGGGTGTCTATCAAAACCACACGAGAGTCAAATACTTGCGCTGATTCTTCACTGATACGTGTCGGCTTTGGCTGACAACTTAAAATAACTAAACCTAAAAAAATGAAGAAAATTATTTTAATCATTATTTGTTGTTTACAATCTTCATAGTCGGGAAAAACAAAATATCACGAATACTGGCCCGGTCTGTTAATAGCATCACAATACGTTCGATACCGATCCCTACACCACCTGTAGGTGGCATTCCTGTTTCAATCGCATGTAGGAAATCCTCATCCATGGGGTGGGCCTCTTCATCGTGACCGCGATTAGCATCTTGTGCCTTAAGGCGACTACGCTGCTCTTCTGGATCATTTAATTCTGAATATGAATTACCGATTTCCATACAAGCTGCGAAAGGCTCAAAGCGTTCAACTAATTTTGAATTTTCGCGGTGAATTTTAGTCAGCGGAGAAATTTCTACTGGATGATCCATCACAAACGTGGGCTGCCATAAATGGGGTTCAGCTGCGATTTCAAAAACTTTCATTTGTTTTTCACCAATTGATAATTTATCAAGCTTTAAGGGCTTATCTGCATTTTCTTTTAAATATTTATCTAATTCAGAAACACTATCAGGATTAATTTTAGCGTGAATTTTAATTCCGTCCATCACTGTTAGTCTTGCCCAGGGCGGAGTAAAATCGACTTCTTTTTCTTGGTAAGAAATTTTTGTCGTCCCATGAATTTCTTTGCAAACTCCGGCGATTAAATCCTCGAACTGTTTCATCTGATAATTGTAATCCGTGTAGGCTTCATAAAATTCAAGCATGGTGAATTCTGGATTATGCGTGCGATCAATACCTTCATTACGAAAGTTTTTACCGATTTCATAAACTTTTTCAAAACCGCCAACGATCAGTCTTTTTAAATAAAGTTCTGGTGAGATCTTCATATACAGCTGCATATCTAAAGCCCGGTGATGCGTCGTGAACGGATGTGCCGCAGCACCACCGTATAAAGGCTGAAGCACTGGCGTTTCAACTTCCATAAAGCCGCGATCATCTAAAAACTTTTTGATGGCTTTGATGATTTTAGTCCGAGTTATAAAAACTTTGCGTGATTCAGGATCTGATATCAGATCTAAATGACGATGACGATATTTAATTTCTACATCTTGAATGCCGTGAAATTTTTCTGGTAAAGGTTCTAATGTTTTAGTCAGGATTTGAAATTTTTGAACGTATAGTGATAATTCACCTTTTTGTGATTTAAAAATATAACCTTCAAGACCTATAATATCTCCCAGATCTATTAGATTAAAACTTTCGCGGTCACGTTCAGTTTGTTCTTCAATTTTTATGTAACATTGTAAAGATCCAGTTTGATCTTGAATGTTAAAAAAACTGGCTTTACCCATTGCTCGTAAAGTCATTAATCTTCCTGCGATACGAAACATTGTTTCAGTTTTTTTCTCACCGGCGACAAGACTTGCATAATCTTTTTGAAGAGTTTCAACATGCACAGTTTGATCAAACGAATACGGAAAAGGATTAATACCCTTTTCTTTTAAAGCATGAAGTTTTTTTCTTTTTTCAGCTTTAATCGGATTATCATGAACATCTGACATATCGAACCTCTGTTAATTCGTTATTTAGCTAGTTAAACTATTTAAGCGGCTTTCCTGCAAAAGCTTCCATCACATTATGTAATAACTCAATTGATTCTTTCTTCGGACGTTGAAAAGCATTTCTTCCCATGATTGAACCAAAACCACCACCCTGCGCGATTTGCTTTACTTCTTCTAATAAATCAGGAGTAGCTTTTGCGTCTCCGCCAGAGAAAATCACAACGCGTTTTCCATTAAACGACGATTGAACCACATGACGGATGCGTTCAGCCATTGTTCCGATTTTAATACCTTGAGCTTCGTAAACTTTTTTAGCTTCGGCTTGTTCTAAAAATGCAGTTGGCGGTTTAACTTTGATAATGTTCGCGCCCAATTGCGCAGCAATATGAGCCGAGTACGCGATCACATCTATTCCTGTTTCGCCATCTTTAGATAAACCTTCACCACGGGCGTAAGCCCACATTACAACAGCAAGGCCTGCTTTTTTCGCCTGTCTGGTTGCTTCAGCGATTTCTTCATACATTTGTTTACGGTGGGCCGACCCTGGATAAATAGTAAAACCAATCCCCGCACAACCTAATCGTAAAGCATCATCAACAGATGATGTTAAAGCCGAAATAGGAGCTTTCGAACTGTGAAGAACATCTGAGTTATTAATTTTCAAGATTAAAG
>JAYUQO010000096.1:0-4798 GCA_043756765.1 Bdellovibrio sp.
GAATTGGCAGAGTCGAATAAGAATTTATTTGCTATGAATCTAACAGTGAATGCTATTTTAAATAACTTAGATCAAGGTCTAGTTGTGTTTGATCAAGCAGGACAATGTTCTAAGTTCGCTTCGAAAGCTGCGCAAAAACATTTTAATCTTGATTTTGAATCCAATGATGTTCCTGTCACACAGCTGTTTAGCGACCAAGACGCAGATTCAATTAAAGATTGGGTAAGCATTTTATTTGACCCAAATTTTGATTTTAATAATATTGCAGTACTTGGTCCAACATCTATGACTAATTCGGAAAATCGATTGTTAGAAATTGATTACAGACCCATCACAGATAACGATAATAAAATTACTAAAGTCATTGCGATTTCTAAAGATATTACAGAAAAAGTCGCAGCTCAAAAAGAAGCTGAAAGACAAAAGAATGCTGCCAAAACTATTTTTGAAATCTTGCAATCACCGCACGGCTTCATTGAGCTATTCAACACAGTTCAATCATTGAATAAAGAATTGGCCTATTTGACTAAAGTGCACGAAGAAAAATGGTCTGAAGAAGATGATAATTCATGCAAGCGTATTATGCATTCAATCAAAGGCGGGGCAGGTAACTATTATCTGTACGATGTCGTTAATGAAATTCATCACCTTGAAGAACATTTTTTAGATATTAGTGAATTTAACGAGAAGATCAGTTTTATTAGCGAATGTTTACCGAAAATTGATCAGATGATGTCTAAAGTAAATGAAAAATATAAATCTGTTTTAAAGAAATTGATTCAACAAAGTGACTCTGAATCTGCAGGTCCCGCACCGAAGTTCATTCAGTTCTATTCAGAATTGGCTAAACAGCTGACAAAAGACAATCAATTAGTTAAACAGTATGCTAACGAGTTTTTATTAAAAGATTTTAAAACATTATTTGCCAATTATGAACAAACATCTTTAAGTCTTGCGCGTAGTCTTGAAAAAGATTTGTTGCCGTTTGAATTCAAAGGCGATCAAATCCCTGTCAATCGTGATGCTTACAAAGATTTATTAGCTAATTTTGTACACGTCTTTAGAAATATCTGTGATCACGGAATTGAAACTCAGGCTGAAAGATTAGAAAAAGGTAAAAATCCTAAAGGCAAAGTTTCTATCGAGACAAAACTTTTAGACAAATCAAAACTAAAATTTACAGTTCAAGATGATGGTAACGGTATTAATTGTGATAAATTAAGACAGAAAATATCAGGGACGCCATTAGAACAAAAATATTCTGGAAAATCAGATTCGGAAGTTATCAATGTTATTTTTGAAGCAGGCTTTTCAACTAAAGATGTTATTACCGATTTATCTGGCCGTGGTGTCGGTATGGAATCTGTTAAACACTGTATTGAAAAACTGGGTGGCACAATCAAAGTGACTAGTGAACCGCAACAAGGCACACAACTTGAAATAGTTATTCCTGTATTAAATGATTTTAATCTGACTAGCTCTAAACCACAATTAACGGCTGCTTAGTCGTTAATTGTTTATTCCGCAGCATTTTTTATATTTCTTGCCACTGCCACATGCGCAGGGCCCGTTGCGTTCTATTTTAGGTGCTTCACGAACCACAGTTTGTGGTTTTTCATAATGCTGATGAGATTCGCCCTCTTTGTGTGTATGCGCATCGCCATCAATAAAATACCATTCACCCGTATCAGATTTTCTAAACTGAGAAACTTCATGATGTTCTAGTGTTTCACCTTCGGCTGTATAAGTCGCAACGAATTCAACAACGCCTTTTGAATCATTTTCTAGGCCATTCTTTGTTGAAAGTATTTTCAAACCTTTCCATACAGCGACTTCAGCCCATTTTCTTGTAGCTGCCATATCAAAGTCATGTCGTGATTCCGGCGCTAGTGTTTTCTTAAGATATTCAACTTCAACTTTAGAATAGGCCGAATAGCGAGCTCTCATAAGTAGTTCTGCAGTCGCAGGACGGGCTTTGCCTGTAATATACTTTTCACAACATTCTGAATAATTAAGATCTGATTCACATGGGCACTTTTGCATTTGTTTCCTTTTATTTAAAAATTGATTCCTATATTTAAAATAATACCAGTTCGACCTTTAAAACTTCTGGTTTTATCAAAATTAATATTCGGAGTAATTTGGTAATCTAGTATATTTTTATAAATCCCCTGATGCCAAGTGATTAAAGCTGTGTAATCAGTCATGTAATAAACTGGTCGATTTTCAGAATCAAAAAGTAAAGTATATGTTAAACCTGTTTTATCATCTATATTTTGATTTAAGGCAACACCGTTAGTAACAGAAAACGAGTGCAGCTTCTCTAAATATTCACCGTCATTAAGAAAAGTCATTGAAAATGTAGTATTGATTGGAATGTGAACATTGTAGGCTTGAAAGACACCGACACCTTTCCTGGCGTCAGCAAATAGCTCTAGTTTAGGGTTGAAAGCTAAATATTTATAATCTGCAACACTTTCAAAAGCTAATGAATGCGATACTTTTAACGGATCCTGTAATTCAATGCGTGGTTGAAATGTTGTTTTCACACGGCCTAGTTTTCTGAAAAATCCTAACGTTGCCCCATAGTTCTGCTCACGAGTTTTACGTCGCAAATAACCCCGTTCAGCTTTTCTTTTTTCATCAGCTTCATCATATGTAGTAAATTTAAGTTGAAAGTACTCTTCTAAATTTTGAAATCTTGGGCGAATACTTAAACTGGTCACGTTCGAAAAGTTTTCACCTTCGACGGATGTCGAAGTGTTTTCAATTTTAAAACTGGATTTGTTTTTTTCTTTTGTGATTTTTTTTCCCACAAAAAATAAGTCCACGCCTTCAGTCACGCTATCAAACCAATTCGAAATATTAATATTAGTCTGAATAAGCTCTTGTTCCGTCGATTTCACTTTTGATGGCTGCAAAGGCAAAGATTGAATCTGAGAATCATCTAATACATAGGGATCATCAACTTGCTGTGCTGTAACAGCTGTCAAAAATAAAACTAAGCCTAATGCTACGACGAAGTGTAATCTCAAAATCATGTTCCAATCTTAAATAAAAATATTGTACTTTAAGTTGAACAAAAGTAATCTTTTTTTATGTTTTCCTTCAAAAAAATGAGTCTTTTTTTATTTTTAAATATAACCTTGGCTTTGGCTTCTGTTCCTGCCTGGGCTTATACACCGAAAGAAGGCTCGGTTTCTGCTTTATTAAGCCCTTTGATTATGCAATCTGAGTTTCAATCCAAGTCTAGTGATATCGATAATACCTACTTTGGTGGGCTAAGCCTTATTGCGCAAGGTGATGTGAATGATTCAGGATCGTTAGAGATCGGACTATTCCATTTTGACAAACTGTATTACATGACAAGTGGTAATCTAGAAATCACTGAAAAAATTGAACTTATGCATGTCACTTTAGGTTATCGCTACTGGATGAATTCAGTTTTTTCAATCTCGCTGGCTTTTTCAAGTGCTTACTCAATTGGTGACCCACAAGTTATTTCAAGTCAGTTCCCTATTGGACAGGAAATCAAAACATCAGCTCATGACACTACAGAATATGGATTTGATTTATCACTACAAACTGAACTTTGGACAAATACTAAGTCATCAGTCATTGCTGATACTAGATACTATTATTCAGTGACTCCTAAAGACTCCGAAAAAGCAAACCACTATCTGATTCAAATTGGATACAAACAACTTATTCAAAATAAAAAATAGGACCTCTCAATGATTATCTCTGCAATTATTTCTGCACAGTCACTCACGAAAAAATTTGGAGATTTTACTGCGTTAAATAATTTAAGCGTTGCTGTTAAAAAAGGTGAATGTTTTGGTTTGCTTGGCCCTAATGGCGCAGGTAAATCAACTTTTATCGGAATGACTTACGGAACTGTTTTAAAAACAGCTGGCCAACTTGAAGTTTTTGGTCAAAACCCAGAAACTAATTCTTTTGAAATCAAAAAAAGACTGGGTGTTGTTACTCAAGAAAATGCATTAGACGAAAGCTTAACTGTTTTTGAAAATATGATGATCTACTGTGCTTTTATTGGTGTAAGGCGCACTGAAAGACAAAGTCGTATTGATGAATTATTGGAATATATGAACTTGTCTCACAAAAAACATTCTCCGATTCAAACCTTATCAGGAGGAATGAAAAGACGACTTGTATTTGTTCGTGCCTTGCTTGGAAAACCAGAATTACTTATTCTTGACGAACCTACAACAGGATTAGATCCAGCCATTCGTCATTTACTATGGGGAAAAGTAAAAGAACTTCATCAAGCAGGCACTACAATATTGTTAACAACACATTATATGCATGAAGCTGAAGTTCTGTGTGACCGTCTAGTGATTATGAATAAAGGTGAAGTCGTTGGTGAGGGCAGTCCAAAAAACTTAATTCAGCAGCATGCCCCGGGTTATGTCGGAATTTTTGATCACAAAGACAAAACGTCGTTACAAAATATCTTACAGACAGAAAAAGATCTTATTTATTACGAAGATAATTCAGGTCTGTATTTGCGAGGATCAGCTTTATCTGATTTAACTTTAGTTCATTCCAAATATAATTTAACCCCATTACAGATTAGACCTTCAAATCTAGAAGACGTGTTTTTAAAATTGACCGGTCAGGAGATTTCACTTGATGCGTAGTTCACAATTTTTTGGCAGCTTAAAAATGTTTTTTCATATTACACATCGTAATTGGATTGTTTATAAAAAAGATCTGGTTGCAAACATTTCACCAACGGTCGCAGATCCTGCTCTAATCTTAGTTTCCCTAGGGCTTG
>JAYUQO010000097.1:0-13920 GCA_043756765.1 Bdellovibrio sp.
CCTTCATCTAAAAAAACTTTTCTGGTCGTTGGATCAAGTGTAGCAAACACCATGTTTTTTGCCAAAACTTGCGCGCCTGTTAAGCGATTTAAAAGTGAACTTTTTCCTGAATTGGTATAACCGATTAAAGCAAAGCTAGGGATTTCATTTCGTTTTCTAGATTGTCTGTGTTGTGATCTTTGTGCAGAAACTTCTTCGAGCTTTTTTTTGATTATAGCAATTTTTTCTTTAGCTCGTCTGCGGTCATTTTCTAAAGCTGTTTCGCCAGGGCCGCGCGTACCAATACCGCCACCTAATCGTGATAATGAATCATTCCATGCGCCAATCATGCGCGGCATTTGATCTAATAGCAGGGCTAATTCAACTTGAAGTTTACCTTCATAGGTTCGTGCGCGCTGAGCGAAAATATCTAAAATTAATTGTGACCGATCAATGATTCGGGTTTGAATTTCAGTTTGCAAATTTCTAGTTTGGATTCCTGATAGTTGATGATCGATCACGACAACTTGGGCATTTGACTCAATCGCCAGATCTTTAATTTCTGCCACTTTGCCTGTGCCAATTAAAGTGCTGGGATTCCATTGCGGTAAAACCTGAACTGTTGAGGCAATAACTTCACCGCCGGCAGCAGTAACAAGTTCTTCTAACTCACAGAGATTTTCTTTGATTTCGCTTATAGGCTCAGTTTTTAAACCGACCCCAACAACAATGACTTTATCTTTGTCTTTGATTCTTAATTCAGTCAATGTTTTACAGCTCTGCGATCTTGAATGATTTGGGCTTCAAGCGCTGTAAGAACAACAGAATTAAAAATAGTTTCTTCAGTTGTTGTTCGTTGTAAAACATTGGCGGCTCTGCGGACTCCTAATAAAAAAGGCCCGATGACTTCAACTTTTCCAAGCTGTTGTAAAAGTTTATAAGAAATATTTGCACTTTCTAAATTAGGGAAGACCAAGATATTGGCGTCGCCGCCTAATTGCGAAAATGGAAAAATACGATTTCTGATTTCTGAATTCACAGCTGTGTCGGCTTGCATGTCACCTTCAACAACTAAATCAGGACGCATTTTTTTAACTAACTCAGCAGCACGTTTCATTTTTGCAGGAGTACCGTCGGCACCACTAAAATTAGAATAACTGAGCATTGCAATTTTTGGTTTTTGATCAAAATGTTCGGCTACAAAAGCTGTTTGAATCGCAATTTGTGCGAGCTGTTCAGCAGTGGGGTTAATATTCACAGTTGTATCAGTTAAAAATAATAATTTATTATCAGAAATGAGAATATTTAACCCTGCTGGTACATGATCTTTTGCTAAACCCACAGTATGAAGAATGGGTTTAACGGCTTCAGCGTAATTAATCGTGGCGCCACTAACCATACCATCAGCGTCACCTTGATCAATCATCATTGCTGCAAAATAATTATGATCATTCATTAATCTTTCGGCTTCAGTCGTGTTAACGCCTTTACGTTGTCTACGCATGTAAAGTTCATTCGCATAATTTTTTAATTTAGGATGTTGAACTGGATTTAAAATTTCAATACCATCTAAAGCCACATCGAATTGTTGGGCTTTTTGCTTAATAGCCTCAGGGTTTCCTAAAACAATTGGATGACAAATTTTTTCATCTATAAGTGCACGGATAGATTTTAAGATTTTTGAACTTGTTCCTTCTGGGAAAACAATTTTTGGCAGTCGCCCTTGGCGTGCAGTATTTTCGTGGACACGATGAATTGTTGAACGAATGAAAACTTTTTGCGGGCCCTGGATAGCTTCTAATCTATCGTGGTATTCATCCCAGTTTGTGATTTGAATACGTGCCACACCTGATGACATCGCAGCTTTTGCAACAGCTGGTGCAACCCATAACAGCACACGGGTATCGAACGGTTTTGGAATTAAATAATCACGACCGAATTTAAATCTTTGTCCACCGTAGCTAGCAGATACAGTGTCAGGGACTTCTTCTCTGGCTAATTTTGCTAGCGAATAACAAGCTGCTAATTTCATGTCCTCATTGATTTGTGTTGAACGGGTGTCTAAGGCACCTCTGAAAATAGAGGGAAATCCTAAAACATTATTCACTTGATTTGGATAATCAGAGCGACCTGTGGCAATGATGGCATCAGGACGTGCAGCTCTGGCTTGAGCCGGACTAATTTCAGGATCAGGATTTGCCATCGCAAAAACAATGGGATCTTTTGCCATGGTTTTTAACATAGGACCCGTGACAGCACCAGCTGCAGACAACCCAACGAACACATCAGCGCCATCAAGTGCTTCAGTCAGCGTTCTTTTTGTTGTGATGTTAGCGAATTCTTCTTTATATTTATTCATGCCTGTTGGGCGATTTTTATAAATCACGCCAGTTGTATCACACATTAAAATATTTTCTTTCTTTACCCCAAGACTAACAAATATTTTTGTGCAGGCGATGGCACTTGCGCCAGCACCATTCACAACTAATTTAATATCTGATAATTTTTTATTCACAATGTGGCAGGCGTTGATGAGGGCTGCACCGCTAACAATAGCAGTACCATGTTGATCATCGTGAAATACAGGAATATTCATTTCTTTTTTTAATGTTTCTTCGATTTCAAAACATTCGGGTGCCTTGATGTCTTCAAGATTGATTCCACCAAATGTGGGCTCTAAAGTTCTCACAGCATTAATAAATTCTTGAGAAGAGCTAGATTTTATTTCGATATCGAACACATCAATACCAGCGAAATTTTTAAAGAGAATGCCTTTACCTTCCATCACAGGTTTTGAAGCCAGTGGTCCGATGTTACCTAAACCAAGAACAGCTGTACCGTCCGAAATAACTGCAACAAGATTTCCCTTAGTTGTGTAATCATAAACCGCATCGGGGTTTTTAGCGATCACCAGACAAGGTGCTGCTACACCTGGTGAATAAGCTAAAGCTAATGCTTTCTCAGTGTTGCAAGGTTTTGTTGAAATAACTTCTATTTTACCTGGACGTCCTTGTTTATGAAAGTCGAGAGCTTGTTTATCAAAAGATAGTTTATCGCTGAGTAGTTTATCGCTTTGTTGTTTTGTTTCTGCGGAATCAGAATTTCCAGACGGTGTCTTGTTCAAAATAAACTCCTGTTTTCGTACAGCGTGATATAGAGCGTTCATTCTATGTTTTGAGCTTAATTGGGTCAAGCGACCGCTGCCTAAAGCACAGTTATTGATCAGCGTCATTTGCCAGTTTGTATTTTTAGGTTTATCATTTTGAGGGTGTTCAGTTTTTAGGTTAATTTTGATTTGAATTTCAAGGAGAATGTGATGAGTTCGTCAGCTAAAACAAGTCGTGATGTAGTGATCGTTGAAGGTGTGCGCACGCCTTTTGCTAAAGCAGGAACAAAATTAAAAACAGTGCACGCTGCAAAACTAGGACAAGTGGCTTTAAAAGAGTTGATCGCAAAAACAAATCTGAATGTAGATCTAGTTGATGAAGTTATTATTGGTAATACGGGTTCGCCATCAGACGCTGTGAATATTTCACGTGTCATTGCTTTAAATTCTGGAGTTCCACAAAAAACTTCAGCGTACACGGTTCACCGAAATTGTGCGTCGGCGTTAGAAAGTATTTCAAACGGTTATGAAAAAATAAAATCTGGAACAATGGATGTTGTCCTTGCTGGTGGAACAGAAAATATGTCACAGATGCCCTTGATTATGCCTGCGGCAATCACATCAATTATTGAAAGATTAGGTTCTGCAAAAACGGTGGGACAAAGAATTTCTGCATTGTGGGATTGGTTAATGGCTGATTTAAAACAAATTAAAGAAATGGTTACGACACCTCCGATGGCTAGATCAAAGTACAAACCGATTATTTCAATTGTTGAAGGGCTTACAGATCCTTTTGTCGGAATTAACATGATGGGCACTGCAGAAATTTTAGCAAAAGAGTGGGGATTAACCCGTGAAATGCAAGATCGCTTCGCTTTAAATTCTCATTTAAAAGCTTTTGCGGCACGTGCGAAATTAGCTGAAGAAATGGTTTCTGTTTATTTAGAACCTGACTTTAAAGAAGTCATTAGTGAAGACATCGGTCCACGTGGTGAACAAACAATGGAAGCTTTAGCAAAATTAAAACCTATGGTCGACAAAATCACTGGCACAATCACGGCAGGTAATGCGTGTCCCCTGACTGATGGCGCAGCCATGATGTTGATCATGTCGCGTGAAAAAGCAGATGCTTTAGGCTATAAACCTCTAGCAAAAATTCGAGGTTATGCTTTTGCGGGTTTAGAACCAGAAAGAATGGGATTAGGCCCTGTGTATTCAACACCGATTGCACTGAAACGCGCAGGACTTACGATGAAAGATATGGGGCGTGTTGAATTGAACGAAGCGTTTGCTGCGCAAGTGATGTCTTGTCAGCGAGCGTTTGATTCAGATCAATTTGCAAAAGAAAAATTAGGTTTATCATCAAAAGTTGGCGAAGTCAGAGACGAAATTTTAAACGTGAACGGCGGAGCTATAGCGCTGGGTCATCCCGTTGGTGCCACGGGAACACGATTAGTTTTAACTTTAATGAAAGAAATGCGCAGATCAAATGTTGAATTTGGTCTTGCGACTTTGTGTATCGGTGGCGGTCAGGGCGGCGCAATGATTATAGAGAATGAAGGGTAATACGATGTCAGCATTACAAATTACAGAGAAGAATATAGGTAAAGATACAGTAACGTACATTACTTTTGATTTACCCAATGAAAAAGTAAACAAACTTTCAACTTCAGTGATGAAAGAATTAAAATCAACTTTAGAAAAATTAAAAACTTCAAATACAAAAATGGTTGTTTTTAAATCCGGCAAACCTAAAATTTTTATCGCTGGTGCAGATATTGAAGAAATCAAAGCTTTAAAAACTGAAGCAGACGTGAATTACGCTGTCAGCGAAGGACAAAATATTTTTAACATGATCGAAGATCTTCCGATGCCGACGATGGCTTTAATTCACGGGGCTTGTGCTGGTGGGGGTTGTGAATTAATTTTAGCCTGTGATTACCGAATCGCCTCTGATGATTCATCAACGCGTATTGGTTTACCAGAAACACAATTAGGAATACTGCCAGGTTTTGGTGGCTGTGTGCGCTTACCACGAGTTGTTGGATTACAAGCGGCATTAGACGTGATTCTAGCAGGCAAATTACTGAATGCTAAGAAAGCTCAAAAAATTGGATTGGTCGATTCAATGGTGCATCCGAATTTACTAGAAAGTTTTTCGGAAAAAGAAATTCAAAAAATTATTTTAGGCGGAGCTAAAAAACGTTATAAAAAATTTAAAGCCCGCGGTTTAGTGGGTATCCTATTAGAAGGCCCGTTAAAGTCAGTGGTTTTTTCAAAAGCTAAATCAGCTACGCTGAAGGCCACGAAAGGTCACTATCCAGCGCCAATTGCAGCGCTTGAAGTGATTAAAAAAACTTATGGTGCAACAGACGGAATTTCTAACCGTGAAAAAGCCTTAAAAATTGAACGAGATTTTTTTACAACGTGCGCACTAACAGATATTTCTAAAAACTTAATTCACGTTTTTTATTTAACTGAGATGGTTAAAAAATCAAGTGGCGTAGCAAATCAAAATGTTAAAGCTAAAACTGTTAAAAACTTAGGTGTTTTAGGAGCGGGGACAATGGGTGGCGGGATCGCCTATGTCGCTGCAGATAAAGGCATTGGCGTTCGCGTGAAAGATATTTCTCATGAAGCGAATACAAAAGCTTTAAAACATGCTTTTGATTTATGGAAAAAACTAGTGAAGAAAAAAGTGATCGATTCGTATCAGTTTTCAAAAAAAACATCTTTGGTTTCAACAGGATTAGATTTTAGTGGATTTAAAAATTTAGATTTAACAATTGAAGCCATCGTTGAAGACATGGGTATTAAGCAAAAAGTTATTGCTGAAACAGCAAAACACATGCGTGATGATGCGATAATTGCTACAAATACGTCATCATTATCAGTGACTGAAATGTCTAAAGGACATCCAAGACCTGAATTTTTTGCAGGCATGCATTTTTTTAGTCCGGTTCATAAAATGCCGTTGGTTGAAGTAATTCGTGGTGAAAAAACATCGGATGAAACGATTGCGACTGTTTTTGAATTATCTAAAAAAATGGGGAAAATGCCTGTGGTCGTTAAAGATGGCCCTGGATTTTTAGTGAATCGATTATTATTACCCTATATGGCCGAGGCCGCATTTTTGTTAGCTGAAGGCATGGATATAAAAACAGTCGACAAAGCGTATGTTTATGATTTCGGGATGCCGATGGGTCCTTTTGAATTGATGGACAGTGTCGGTTTAGATGTTTGTTTAAAAGTTTTAAAAATTTTTAAACAAGCATTTCCTGATCGTGTACAAATTTCTGAAGCCATGGAAAAACTAGAATCGAATAAAAAACGTCTTGGTCAAAAAACGAATTTAGGTTTTTATAAGTATGATCAATCAGGCCGTAAGTTAGAAGTTGATGAAACAGTTTATGCAGAATTAGGTTTAAAAAATCCAACAAATCCTTACGATAAAAAAGAATGTATTGAACGTGGTGTTTTTGCCATGATTAACGAATGTTGCATAGCTTTAGATACTGATAAAATTGTCGATACTCCGAACGAAGTCGACTTGGCGATGATTATGGGTACGGGGTTTCCTCCGTTTCGCGGCGGTTTAACTAAATACGCTGATAGTGTTGGCGCAAAATATGTATCTGAAAGATTAGCGCATTATGCACAAACAAGAAATGCCGGTGGGCGTTTAAATCCGAGTGCACAATTAAAAGCACGCGCTAATTCAGGTCAAACTTTTTATAGTTAACAATTTTGCAACTACCTAAAAGACATATCTAATATAAACGAAAAAACTAGTTGCTGTGGGCTTAATGTAACTTCGGTTAAGCCCTTGCAGTGTTGTTGTGTCGGCATAAACGCTTAACCCCGTTCTCCATTTTTTCACCAGCGTAACCTAAACCTAATTTTAAACTAGGGCTAAGTGTTCCATAATCGGCGGTTCTTTTTTCGGATACTAAAATATATTTGTATTGAACAAACCCACCCCGTAGGCGTTGATTTCGAATCTTGATAGACCTGGCGTATTGGGTTCGTACCTTAATTTGGTATCGTTAGGCCCAAGGCTTTCAAGTGTAAAATTAAAAATATCATTACCGACGCCGAAGTAAGGTGATATTTCAGTTGCAGAGGCTTGCTGAATTAAGCAAACTAAAATAATGAATACGAATTTATTAAAGAATCGATTGATCATACTAGTTGCTATTTTAATCATTGTTGTTTTTATAGATCAATGGACAAAAGTGCTGGCAGTTGATTATTTAAAGGGACAAGCTGCAATTATTTACTTTCAAGGTCTGTTTCAATTAGTTTACGCCGAAAACCCAGGCGCATTTTTAGGAATGGGCGGGGGCTGGTCGCGTGGTATACGTTTTGTCGTTTTTGGTCTTATAGTAGCAATTGGATTATTTTTTATGCTGTGGTCACTGATTAAAAACAAAATGAGTTTAAAAGATATGTTAGCTTATTCATTTATTTTAGCTGGTGGCATCGGCAACGTGATCGACAGACTTACACACGATAACGGTCATGTGATTGATTTTTTATTCATGGATTTTGGCTTCGCCAGAACCGGTGTGTTTAATGTCGCCGACATGGCTATTGTATTAGGTTTTATCGTTGCAGTTTGGCCAACTATGGAACATAAAATTTCAGACAAAAAAATCAACTAGGACTTTAGTCTATATTTATAATGTATAATCTATTGTTTGTTGATGATTCGGCGTGAAAGCATGAACTTAAGGTATGTCATTAATTTATATGAACTATCGGCGTTTTTTATGTGCAGGTTTCATCATTTCAATATTTGCGGTTTCTAACGCGTTGGCACAAGCAAATATTTCTGATGATGTGAACGATCAAGAAATCGAAAAATCAGTGGATGTGATTTCAGATCAGTTGGAAAAAAACTTTCAACTGCAAAAAGAATACATCAATGAAGAAGATGATAATTTGTCTGGCGATTTAAAAAACCAAGGAATTGGTTCTAAAGCCAATTATAATAATATTAAATCGAACGAATTTAATCAGAACCTAGGCATTGTACAAAGAAATTTTTTAGAAAAAACAAATGCAATACAATACTTTGGTGGACTGACATTGGTGCCGACCGAAGTTTACTATCGAACGTTTGGCGGGCAAGCTGGTGCGAATTACCATTTCAATGAAAAATACGGTCTTGGAATTTTAGGTTACTTTTTCTCATCTAGCGCGCGTGGAGAAATCGACCAATTAGAAAAAACGCAGCAAGTGGGCGTAGAAAATCTTATTTACTTAAAATCTTATTACGCGGCTCAGTTTTATTTAAACACTATCTACGGTAAAGTCGCCTACTTTAATCAGTCGATTATTCCTTTTGAAACGTATTTTAATTTTGGCGCAGGACGGGTGACTACGAAATCCAGTTCAGAAGCAGTTGGGTTGCATGTGGGTTTAGGAAATTTATTTGCGTTATCGCAAGCGACAGGTTTGAAAGTTGATATCAACTGGTTATTTTATAGAGCCAAAAATATAAATAGTCAGGAACAAGATGCGAACTCGATTCTACTATCATTAACCTATGCGGGCTTCTACAAACTTGGGTCTGGGATGGGATCAGAAAAATGAAAAAAATAATTGTATTACTTTTTTTATCAATCAGTTTTTCAGGTCATCAAATGTTTGCTCAGAATCTAACAGTTATTAAAAAGCTGATCGAAGCCAAGCAATATGGCGCGGCAATTCCGCAGTTGTTTACAATTGGCTATCAAAAGAAAAATGTTAAAATCGAACAAATTGCATTAGCCAGATACTGGTTAGGATTGTCGTTATATAATACAGGTTACAGTCAGTTGGCATCTTATCCGTTAGTGAGTGCGAGCCAATTAAATAAAGGGTCTATTTCGCAAAAAGCGTTGGC
This sequence comes from Bdellovibrio sp., assembly GCA_043756765.1. Lineage (GTDB taxonomy): Bacteria > Bdellovibrionota > Bdellovibrionia > Bdellovibrionales > Bdellovibrionaceae > Pseudobdellovibrio. Next base: position 8,976 of record JAYUQO010000097.1, read on the forward strand.
TTTATTAGTTCGGATTTCAGATAAAGATAAAGACAGCACAATTTTAGATTACGCCATTAAAAAAATTGAAATCAGTCAGATCAATAATTTAGGCAAAGAATTATTTTACACGAAGTTAGCTGAAAATCACATTAACAATCAGGATGACAAGTCAGCAGAACAAGAATTAAATAACGCTCTTTCTGTTAATCCAAAAAATTTCTACGCGAATTACAATCTAGGTCTAATTTATTTAAAAAGAAACGAGCCCCGTAAAGCTTATAAATATTTCGAAAAAAACTTTCAAAATGCGAACAATGCCGAGAAAAAAGTTTTAGCTAATATGTCGATCGCAAGAACTTTGTATCAAGCTAAAATGTGGCCAGAAGCAGTTGATTTTTACAAAGATATCCCCAAAAATCATGAGCTTTTTAAAAATGCACTATTTGAACAAGCTTGGGCGCAATTCAGAGACTTGAGATTCCGTGCTGCTTTAAGCACTATAGAAAATCTACAAACGCCCTTTTACGATACTTATTTTGATCCCGAATCATTATTGCTACGGATTACAATTTTACTTTATGTTTGCCACGTGGATGATTTGGAAAGTTCAGTGGCAGCGTATGAAAAAAACTTCAGACCAATCAGTAAGCTTTTGTCAGATTGGGAAACAGATAAAAAAACACAGGCCGCTAATTTAAAGTTAATTTCCGAAGCTGATACAAATTTAAAATACACGCAAGCGGGCCTGCAAAGAAAGTATGATTCCAAAATTCCATTCTTTATTATGCGAACAGCATTATCAAGTTCACATTTAAAAACGCATTTGCAAAATTTTAAAACGATTCAAGCAGAAAAAAATAAATTCAAAAAAACGATGTTAGCCAAAAATAAATCATTTTCTAAGTTTGCGGAAAGAGTTTTTTCAAATCGAATCAAAACAGTACAGAAAAAAATGTCAGATGGTTTTGCAAAATATATCGATCAAACTAAAAGACAAATGGATGACTACAATCAACAATTTGATTTAGTTAAGTATGAAGCTTTAAATGTCAGAAAAAACTACTTTAAGTTGACAGCTAGTATGACGGAAGAGCAAAAATCAAAGCTAACATCAGTGGCCGATAAACGAGATTTTTATACTGAAAACGGATATCGTTACTGGCCATTTGAGGGCGAATATTGGGTAGATGAAATCGGAAATTATCAATTTATAGGTCAAAATAGGTGCTTAAATGAATAAAATAATTTTTATGATTTGTTTGTTTTTAGGTTTTACAGTTCTGGCTCAACAAGAGGAACGAATTGATATATCGGGAATTCGAAATAATAAAAAAATTATTCGCATTAACTTCAAGGATGATTTAGTCAAAGGACGGCAAGAAGTTCCAGAAGGATCATTTTTTCAAACGAAAAAAGATTTTAATTATAAAAAAATTATTAAGATCAGAGAAAACTTTATTCCTGAAGTTGAATCAAGTGGCTTAGGATTGGGGTCTAAATAATATGAAAAACATTATAATGCTTTTGATGATCACAATAGCCTCTTCGATGTCCTATGCTCAGTTGACAGAAAATGATGCTTTCACGGCAGGCGATTTATCAAAAGAAGTTGTTTATCCTAAAGTTGATTATCCTGAAATGGTTTTGAATAAAAAACTGACTTTCACAGACAGATGGGATGTTTCATTAGATAAAATTTCTGTAACCGATGAAGTTTTTTATAACAACAACTTGTACGGTATGAAGTTAGGTTATTACATCGACGAATTTCGTTCGTTTGGTGGTAGTTATCAAGTTAGACAAAGTGGCTACAATAGTTATGCAGATGAATTCGAAGCAAAAGGTTTGGATTTTGCCATAGCTCCTAAACATGAATCGAATCTAATAGGTTACTTTAGACACGTTTATTACTACGGTAAAATCAGTATTTCACGGGATTCAATTATTCCGATGACAGTTTCAGGTCGCTATTCTTTAGGTATGGCTAAATACGATACAAAATCTTTACCATTGGCGAACTACAGTTTTGGCTGGCAGATTTATTTACAAAGTAGATATTATTTTGAATTGGCTTACGGGATAACTATTGCTCAAACATTTGATATAGTGTCTGAAGATATCAGAGGAGTGACAACAGCGCAAAAAGGTGATTTCTCTCAGAAGACGCAGATCAGTCAGAATTTAGATCTTAGTTTTGGTGTCTTGTTTTAGGATTTATCAGAATGAGAATTTGTAGACTATTTTGACAAAATCAAAAAGTTAGACAAATTTTTAATTTCAGAATGACTAGGTTTTTTTTAACAGGTCATTCTTTTTGCAGGAGATTATAGTGGGGGTTATTAAAATGAATAAAAATATTAAATTAGCATCAGTGGTATTGGGTTTAGGTTTAGTGTTATTTACGTATCAAAACTGTTCACAAATACAGCCTGGGTTGCTTGTTACAGACAACAAAGCAAGTGCTCTTAGTGTAGATGATGGGACACAGGCCATTATTTTTGATGAGCAAGATAACATTATAGAAGTTGTTCCTGAGCAACAAGCAGTGGTTCAAGAAGAACAACCAGCTGTCGCTGAACAGCAAGATGCAGAACCAGTAGTTCAAGAGGAAGCGGCACCGGCACAGATACCAACATCACTACCAGTTGCTGTTAAAGAAAATCATTCTGATGACGATAATGATCACGATGATAGAGAACATAAAGATAAAGATAAAGACGATAAAAATGAAATTGTTAAAGACGAACACGAAGATACGCCTGAAGAAATTCAAGCCAGTTCTTGTGTTGAATTAGCTAAAAAACACAAAGATGCGATAGATGTGTCAACATTAGCAGTCGGAGCTAAAATCGCTTTGGTAAAAGGTAAAACTTTTATCTATAGCTCAACAGGCCCTAAAGCTATTTCAAGCTTAAGTATAGGTAAAGCCTGCGGTCGTACAATTCTTTGTGATGTTACAATTGAAAGAATTGGTGAAGTAAACGGTCGCTTGGATTTATACAGAGATTCAAGTGTGAGAGAATACGGCATCCAGCCTAAAAATATAAAATATAGTCAGTAATTACGACCACAGGGTTAATAATTTTTTAGCAACGTAAGCGGGTGGGGAAATGTCGAATCAGAATAAAAAAACAGAATACAAAAGATCAATAGTTCCAATGGTCATTGCAGTACTGGCTATCCCAGCACTATTTTTTTATCAGAATTGCTCTAAAGTGGGCGTGCAGGTAGCAGATTTAGCATCGGTCGAAAAATTTACAGCCACTTCGTGTGATGATGTGAATTCAGTCGGTTGCGAAGTCAAACAAGCCGTCTGTGAATTTAACGGTGTTGAAGTCGCAGATGGTTCATCTGTTTTAGCCTATTTAACATCGGCTGTTGAAGAAGGGTCTTCTTGTTTATCTGAATCAAGATTTTGTAATAATGGATCTTTAACGGGATCTTTCAATTTTGAAAGTTGCCAAATCAATATTAAAAAATCATGTTTATTTGACGGTCGCGAAATTAAACATGGCGACTTTGCTGAAGCTTTTGCTAATTCCACTGTGGGTTTTGGTGAAACTTGCGCGAGTGAAAAACGCTTTTGCAGTGATGGTGCTTTATCAGGAAGCAATCATTTTGGTTCGTGCGAAGTGGGCGCGCCACAGGCCTGTTTTTACAACGGAAAAACAGTTAGACATTTAGAATCAGCAATAGCTTTTGCAGATTCTTCTGTGCCTTTTGGTTCAAGTTGTAGTCAAGAATCAAGAACCTGTTTTAACGGTGTGATGTCTGGATCATTTGCTTATGCGAATTGTGCAGTGGGTGCTCCGAAATCATGTTTATATAACGGTCAAACAATTGCCCACGGTCAATCTGTTGATGCTTTTTCGCCTCCCACTAATAATGTTTGCGATAAAGAAACACGTCTTTGTAGTAACGGTGTGCTATCTGGAACTTACACAAGTCCTACTTGTGTAACAGTGGCTGCTGGGCCTGCAGACGGCGGAAATCTTTGCGGTCAATTTAGAAATGTTCAAGGTGATATGCGTGTATACATCGAACCTTCAAAAGCCGCTGATCAAGATTCGATCTTAGAATTCGGTACTTTTGCTGACAACTATTGGGAAGGCAGTCAGAAATTAGGAAAATTGTATTCAAGAAAATTAACTTTTGATGTTGAAAATAAATCAAAAATATTTTCGATGGTGTTAACTCAAGCTTCATTTGATGATTGGTTATCAATCAAAGTAAACGGCAATGCTGTTTACTTCGGTCCGAAATCAGGTGCTGATCGCATGGTGTATGATGCTGTGAACGGCAAAATCCAGTACTCAGCTACTCAGTCTGATGTAGCAGAACTTTCAACAAGCTGGAATAAAACTTTGAATATCAATTTAGTGCCGTACTTGGTCGAAGGTGTGAACACAATTGAAACAGACACGATTGTTGCCGGTGGTGGTGAAAGTGCTTTAAAAATCAAATATCGATCTGATTGTACTGCTCAGTAAGTTATTTTTAAATTAAGACTTTAGTTCAGAACCCATGTTTCATATTGATACATGGGTTTTTTCTTTTTTAGCTAAAATTTTATAACTTTATTAAAATTCATTTAAAAGCATTCAAGACAGATCTTGTCTGGATTTTAAAGAACTTTCATTTTTCGTTAGTTTGTTTTACCCACAACTATTAAGTGTTTAACCAGATGTACCGATAAATTGTTTATGCAATTGACGGTTCGGTACGTATATTTGAAATATTCAATGCTTGTGTATAAACACGTGTTTGCTTTTTTATTAGCATTAGTACTGCCATCAACAGTTTCAGCGCAATTATCTTCAAAATACACAACTTACCAAGCCAAGATTATTAAACCAGATAACAGTGCGCTTGAAGATCCAGATGTAACATTTAGATTTTCAATTTTAAATCCTGCAGCCGGTTGCAGTTTGTATGTGGAAACATTTTCAAATATCGACATGAC
>JAYUQO010000098.1:0-4776 GCA_043756765.1 Bdellovibrio sp.
AAACATTTTATGCCAACAAAAAAAATTATTCATACAGATCATGCTCCTAAAGCTGTAGGCCCTTATTCACAAGCTGTTATGATGGGGGACTTCTTATTCTGTTCAGGTCAAATTTCGATTGATCCAAAAACACAAGAAGTTTTCACGGGCGATATAACAAAGCAAACAGAAATGGTGATGAACAATGTTGAAGCTGTGCTTAAACAAGCGGGTTTAGATTTTTCAAATGTGATTAAAACCACAATTTTTTTAACAAGCATGTCTGATTTTGCTACTGTTAATGAAATTTATGCTAAACGCTTCAAAGAAGCTCCACCAGCTAGATCGACAGTTGCTGTGGCTGGTTTACCAAAAGGTGTAAACATTGAAGTCGAAGTGATTGCCCATAAATAACTAGAGTGAATAAAAAAAATCAGAAACTGTCATTAATTGGCCTTGTCTTTTTTATTTTTGCGGTTGTTTTTTACAACCAATATAAATCAATAAAAAATGTTCAGGTTAATTTATGGTCTGAGTTACCAGAAGCCGATTGTGGTGTTGTCTTAACGGGCGCAACAGGACGTATCCGAGAAGGTTTTGAAATTCTTCAGCAAAAAAAAGTAAAATGGCTGATTATTTCTGGTGTGTATAAAGAAACAACATTTAAAGAAATATTTCCTTACTGGATTTATTATCCTGAAATTGATAGCCGATTTGTTATTCTTGAAAAAAGATCACAGACAACTTTAGGCAATGCCCATCAGTCATTAGCTTTAGTTGAAACCTTACGTTGCCAAGACATTTTATTGATTACATCGCAGTTACACATGAGTCGTGCTTTCGATGTTTTTGAATCCACTTACCCCGATGATATTTTAATAAAACCAGTGGTTTTACCAAACAGTAAAAACGAACAGGGTTCAGTTTATTTATTGGTTGAAATCATTAAGTCATTCTTCTACACAGCCCTAGGTCTAGTTAATTATTTAGGTTTATAGACCGAATAGTTATTATGCAAAATGACTCAAATTTCGATCTTGATCAGCTGTTTTTAGAGAACGTCACATTGTTTCAACAAGGTCATGATCCTATTTTAAAATCAGTCGATTTTGACCTACCAACAGATCAAACTGTTGTCATTGAATCCTCTGATCCTCAAAATGCTATTAATTTTTTAAAATTTATATCGGGACAAATTCCATGTTTTTCTGGGCGAATTTTATGGAATGGTTTAGATGTATTTTCAGAAGAAGCATCAGTTGATCCACGCCAGGTCATGGGAACTTGTTTTGAACAACAGTGTTTACCGAGTAAAAAAACTGTAGCAGAAATGCTTTTGATGTGGGCGGCTGCTGATGAAGTTAAAGAGATGCTTGAAGATTTTGAATTAACAACTTTAAAGAATAAAAAAATGAATGAAATTGATTACAGTTATTTAAAGCTGGTTTATTTAGTGATATCAGTTCTAAAAAATCCACAGATTTTGATTTTAGAAGATCCAGCAAATGGTTTAACTGAAAAACAGTGGTTGATGTATTTAGATTTCGTTCAATTTAAACAGCGTCGCGGCTATTTGCGTCATATTTACTTAACCAATCATCAAGAAAAAGCTCTTCATCATTTAGAACACAATAAGATTTATATCGAAGAAGGTTTGATCTACATTGATGAAACAATGCCTTTGAAAAAAGTGGCTCACTTTTAAGATTACAATTTCATAGTTCTTTAGTCATAATAACAGAGTGTTAAAAAACTCTCTTAGTTATTTCTTTATATCCAGACTTATTTTTTCGCAAAGATCAGCCTCGCTGATAAGAAAAATATCGCTATTGTCTTTTTTGGCCATAGTCATTAGTACGTCATCTTTTTTTATTGTGTTATTTGTGATGAATGGCATGAATGAGAACATTAAAAACAGAGTGCTTTCAGTGGATCCACATTTAACAGTATTTACGAATAACGCTGATAAAATGAATATCAATGAAGCTATTTTACTTAACCAAATAGATTTTACAAATTATGATCTGATTATTAGAACGATTGATGGTCAATTTAAAGGAATAGAAGCTTTAGGTTATACCACAAAGGGCTTAAGCTTTTGGTATAATCAACTTTTAGAAATTAAAGACAAAAAAAAAGATACCAGCATGCAGGATTATTTAGATGATGGGCAGTTGGCTTTAGCTAAAAATGAAGTCGCCATCGGTATTGATCTTGCCAGATCTTTAGGGTTGTTAGAAGGAGATATAGTCACTTTGATTCCTGTTGAAAGCTTATTAATGAGTTCGCTTGAAACTCCGATTTTTGAAAAAGTAACAATAAAGAAAATAATCACAACTGATTTGTATGATTTAGATGCGAAATTATTATTTTATAATAAAGAATTTTCGTTAGCATCATTTGGCCAAAGTGCTTCAAGAAGCAACGGGCATCATATTTGGTTAAAATCGATTTCAGATTTAGAGCAGATCAGAGAAGACGTTGCAGAAAATGGATTTACACAAACGCAAACGTGGAATGAAAAAAATTCTGATTTGTTTTTTGCTTTGTTTATGGAAAAGACAATGATTAGTTTGTTATTGGGGTTGGCTGGCCTCATTTCATCATCTTCGATACTGACGGTTTTAGCATTAATTATGTCACAGAAAAAAATGGATATTGCTGTGATAAAAACATTAGGATTTTCAAATCAAAAAACTTTAAAACTGTTTATGTCGATGGGTCTGTGGATATCTTTGACTGCGGTATTTATGGGTACAGCAATCGGTTTAGCTGTTAGTTTTTATCTTGAAAAATACCCGCTGAATATTTTACCACAAATTTATTATGATTCTACAATCCCAGCATTAGTGAACATGAGCTTTGTATTTTATGTGTTGTTAGCTACTGGCATTTTGGCAGTGGTGGGTTGTTATATTCCAGCAAGAACAGCGCTGAAAATTCAACCAGCTATATTATTGAAAAATAAGAACTAAAAACTAAACGCTCAGATTATATTCTCTTAAGGCATCATTTAATGATGTTTTTTTATTCGTGGATTCTTTACGTTGACCAATAATTAATGCTGAACCCACACCGTAATCACCAGCTGGATAGGATTTGATTTCAAAGCCAGGGATAACAACAGAATTTGTGGGGACAAAGCCTTTATAAATTTTTGGCTCTTTTTGTGTCACATCAATAATTTTAGTTGATGCTGTGATCGTAACACCAGCACCAAGGACGACGCCAGATTCTAAATGCACACCTTCAACTACAATACACCTGCTACCAATAAAACAATCATCTTCAATTATGACGGGTTGGGCTTGCACCGGCTCGAGAACTCCACCGATACCAACTCCACCGGATAGATGAACGTTTTTACCAATCTGTGCGCATGATCCCACTGTGGCCCAAGTGTCCACCATTGTGCCGCGACCAACATAAGCACCGATATTCACATAAGAAGGCATTAAAATAACACCGTCTTCAATGTGTGAACCGTATCTAGCTAAAGCACCCGGAACAGCGCGAAGCTGTGATTTTTCAGTCCATTTTTTTAATGGAATTTTATCAAAATAATTAATATCGCCAGATTGAATCACTTGATTTGTTGTGATTTTAAAATACATCAAAATTGTTTTTTTAATCCATTCATTGGTGATCCAGCCAGAAGCTGTTTTTTCTGCAACACGAATTTGTCCGGCGTCTAGTAAACGAATGGTATCATTGATAACTGTTTTATCAGCGGCACTGAATTCAGTTTGTGCAGAGATTTTTAGAATTTGATTTTTTAGATTTGCAATGGTTTCAATACTCATTTTGAACCCCGATTTTGTGAAACTTTTAGGCCTTCGATGATTGCTGGAACATGATTTTTAATGATTTGATCAAAGGATATGTCGCGCTCGATTTCATAAGTTAAAGTTGGAATCTTTTTTTCATGTCCGGCGTAGGTGCCTAATGATCCTGGTGTTGGATAGCCAATATCAGGATCAATAATATAGCCCGTGATTTTTGAAATCACATCGGCTTCTGGTAATAGTCCATTAATATTTAACATCGGCTTCCATGAATGCAGGGAAAAAATAACATGGGGATTATAGTCGTTAATCAATTTCACAAGAATTTTATTTTCAGCTTCGCTTTCAGGGCTAGGGCCTGGATGATAACGCTCAGTGGCTGCAACAGGAGACCAATCTTTTGTAGGTAAGTTTCGATTTAAATCGACTTTATTTGAATTACCACGTGTTTTAAGAAGCACCCCTTCAGGGTTCATTTCAGGGATAAGCATAAGATCTAACTGTAGAGAATAATTTTGTCTAAACTGTTCAAGTAGACCGCGACTAGCCACAACACCTTCAGGTTCATCGCCGTGGACTCCACCGATAACTAATGCTTTAGCCAAGTTATTTGTTATGTTATCAGCGGGCTGCGTTTTGCTAGGCAAAAAGTGATAAGCATGAATGGGAAGTCCTAATTTTGTGAATCCTAAATTAATCATTTTCATTCTTAATATATTGATTTAAAGTAGATCCAATGTCACGCAACCTTTTCAGCTACAAAAACAATTCGCTCTGTTTTGATGAGACTTCATTATCTGATCTTTCAGTTGTTAAAAACTATCAAGATCCAGTTCTTATTTATAAAAAAAGTTTAATAGAAGAACGAATTCAGTGGGTTAAATCATGGTCTTCTTTAAAACAGCTTCATTTTGCCATGAAATCTAATTTTAGCCCGAATGTACTACAAATATTTCTTAAAAACAAATGCGGCCTAGATGTAGTTAGTCTTGGTGAAATTCAAGCGGGGCTT
>JAYUQO010000099.1:0-13762 GCA_043756765.1 Bdellovibrio sp.
TATTTGGTGAAATTCATTTAACCCAATTAGCTGATGGTACATACGCAGTTAAAGATGTTTACTGTGAAAAAGATTTTACGGATGCAGATTTCGGTGGAACGCCAAATATTGGTCCAAATCTTATTCCAGGTAACGGGAACATTTTAAATACTGAACACACATGGCCACAAAGTCGTTTCGGTGGCAAATTCGATAAAGACACGCAAAAATCAGATTTACATCATTTATATCCATCTGATTCAGAAATGAATTCTCGTCGTGGTAATTTACGATTTGGTTACGTGGGTAAGGATCTTGAAAATTTAAGATGCCCTGGTAATCGCGTAGGACCGCAATCGGCTGGCAGTCACGTAAGCGTATATGAACCACCGGTCAGTCATCGTGGTAACGTTGCCCGTGCTATATTTTACTTTGCTGTAAGATATAAAATGCAAGTGTCACCAGATGAAGAAGCAGCTCTTAAAGAGTGGAACAAAATCGATCCCGTTGATGAACTTGAAAAAAGAAGAAATGAGATCATCGAAAAGTACCAAGGTAACCGTAATCCATTTATTGATTACCCTGAATTACCAGAACATATCTCAGCGTTTAATTCTATAGCTCATTAATCAGCTCAGTAATTATTTGAGCATTTATTTGCTTTTGTAAATCCAGTTTCTATTTGTTATATTTTTTAAAAGACTTACTTCATGGTGGTTAAGAATTTTTCCATTTAGTAAAAGTTTTAAAAAATCTGATTTTGATTTTACTGAATTTTTGGACTCATAGCCAGAGGCTAAACTGCTATAAACTGAAATATGCCCACCGTTTTTTGATAATAAAAATTGCGCGTGGTTTAGTGTGGCTTTTTCAAAATGCTGTAGCGCCAAGTCAGCAGGAGTAGCGCCGTCGGATTCTCCCTGAATATACGAAGTGAATACATGTGTTTTAAACTTTTCAGCAAAGTAAGATTTATTCTGATCAGCGTTGCTAAAACCTAAAGGCTTGCAGTAAAGTTCTTGAAAATGATTTTTTTGGTCAGGGATTAATTGTTCGTTTTCTAAATTAGAATAAAAACTAAGACCTGATTTATTCATGCTCATTTCTTGGCAGCCAATCATGGCTTGCATGACAGCTCCTGAAAAATCAGTTTCAGAAACTGCCGGATGATCACTAAAGTTTTTAAGTAAAACTAAAGTTATTGCTTCATCGGCATTAAAAACCTTATCTAAAAAATCATTCAGTAATTTTTCGGAATCATCAGAATAAAGAAGCATAGACGCAAACCTTGAAAACCAATTTTTTGCTAATTCAGGGTGTATTGAATATTCAGAAACTTTGCTTTGAATGTTTTTAGGTAATTTATTAAAATACTTTTCGGTATAAAACTGTCTTGTTGAGTTTTGAAAAAATAAATCATCACTACGATAAACTGTCCCTTCTAAAACCACGGCACGAGTGTGCTGTGGGTAGAAATAACCATACAGATGTGCAGGGATGGTTCCGTATGAAACGCCGTAAACTGAAACCTGATTCAATTTTAAATATTTTCTAATTTCGTTGATGTCTTTGGCTGTATAATCCGATCGGTAAAATGAACGATCTAAATAAGTTTTCTTATTTTGTGGTTTAGAACAGGCAATGCCCCGTTGATCAAAAAAAACAACATTCCAGTCAGGTAAATCAAAAGACGATTCATGTTCGTGGCTACCAGGACCGCCCGAAACAAAAATCATGGTTTTTAGTTTGTTATTTAATGGCTTTTTGGTCCAAGCATAGATCAAGGATTTTTTGGACTGTTGGTTTTCGTAGTGTGTAGGTATAGTAACCCACAATGGGTGTTCGCCGTCTAGATTTTGACAAAATTCAGATCCTGATTTGTAGCCAAGGCTGATTAGGGGGTTAGCGATATCCGCAAGCAATTGGGCTTGTAATTTGATACTTAAAAACAAAATAAAGAAGCCTAATTTGACACAACATTTCATAGGTCCAAAGTATCATTCTTTAAGTCATTATACTGAAAAAAGGACAGCTTTGTAAGACCTACACAATTGTCAAAAGTTTTAACACTTAAGACTGTTCTTTTTCTGTCAAGGGATGAAAAAATGATTCTAAATAAAATTAATATCAGCTAGAATTTAGCTAAATAGATAACTAAATAAATGATTTCAAAGGAAAAAAATGATTTTAACGAGTGTCGCAAAGTACTTACGATATTTTTTTGTTTTTTGTAGTTTTTTTTACGTTCAAGTCAACGCAATGCCTATAGTGATAGGGCACCGTGGGGCCAGCGGTTATCGCCCTGAACACACGCTTGAATCTTATCAGTTAGCCATTGAAATGGGTGTCGATTTTATTGAACCTGATTTAGTCAGCACAAAGGACCATGTGTTGATTGCTAGACATGAAAATGAAATATCTGAAACCACTAATGTGGCAGAAGTCTTCCCAGATAAAAAAACGACTAAAGTAATTGATGGTGTAACAGTGACAGGTTGGTTTACTGAAGATCTGACTTTAAAAGAAATTAAAAAGCTAAAAGCGAAAGAACGACTGCCGCACCGTGACCAAAAGTATAACGGGCAGTTTGATATTGTAACACTTGAAGAAATTATTAATTTTGTTCAAAAGAAAGAAAAAGAATTGAACAAAAAAATAGGCCTATATATTGAAACTAAGCATCCGACGTACTTCAAAAGTATTAAGTTACCTTTAGAAAAAAAACTGGTGGCACAACTCAAAAAAAATAAATTAAATAGCGAAGGTTCAAAAATCTATATTCAGTCTTTTGAGTTGTCGAACTTACAAGAACTGAAAAAGATGACCAAAGTGAATTTGATTTTTCTATTAGGTGAAAAACAGGAAATTCCTTTTGATTTTCAAAAGCAAAACAAAAAAACAACTTATGGCGAACTAACGACTGATCCTGAGCTTAAAAAAATAGCGCTTATAGTTTCAGGAATTGGTCCTTACAAAAGACTTATTCTGCCAGAAAGTGATAAGGGTGAATTAGGCCCTGCAACAGATTTAGTAGCTAGAGCGCAAGCTTTAGGATTAAAAGTGCATCCATATACATTCAGAAATGATCAAAAAAACTTGCATAAAAGTTATAATAAAGATGCAATCAAAGAATACATCGAATTTTTTAAATTAAATGTAGACGGTGTTTTTTCAGACTTTCCTGATACGGCTATTAAAGCACGTGAAAGTTACTTTAAGGATTTAAAATGAAGACAACTTTGAAAGTATTATTAACGACAATTTTTTTATTATCTTTTTCATGCACAAATAAATCGGATAAAACAACTGTTTGGATTTACACTTCACTTTATAAAGATACGATTTCTAAATTAACACCGCTTCTTGAAAAAGATTTTCCCAATGTTAAGTTTCAATTTTATCAAGCTGGCTCAGAAGAGGTGGCTGCCAAAGTTCAAGCCGAAGCATTAACTGGTCAAATTCAAGCTGATCTTTTAATTTCATCTGACCGGTTTTGGTATGAAGATTTATCCCGCCAGGGGACGCTGTTGTCATATAAACCTAAAAACACTGATCAAGTAACGGACCCCTATAAAAATAGTGATGGTTTTTACACGACACTTAGTTTTCCGGTAATGGTTATTGCCTATAATTCTGATGTTATTACTGAGGCAGAAGCCCCAAAAGCTTTTTCTGATTTACGTCAAAAAAAATGGAAAGATAAAATTTCTTCAGGCAGTCCGTTAGCTTCAGGCACAAATTTTACTACAGTGGCTTTTTTAGTTAAAAAATACGGTTGGGATTATTTTAATGATTTACGTCAAAATAATTTTATTGCTGAAGGTGGAAATTCAGGAGTCATTCGCAGACTGCAAAGCAAAGAACGTCCTGTGGGTATAGTTCTGCTTGAAAATATTTTGCGTTTAGCTGAAACCGATTCAAGAATTAAATATGTAATTCCTAGCGATGGTGTTGTTTTACATTCAAATGTTTTAGCCATTGTCAAAAAAGCAACACATCAAGACATTCATCAAAAAGTAGCTGATTGGTTTTTTGAAAATAAAAGTCAAACAATCATGGTCGATTCATTTATGTACCCAGCTGTTTTATTAAACCCTCGAAAAGACAGTGAACCTTTAAAAATTCCTGCTCTTTTACCAAAATTCAGTTTGATTACATCTAGAGCAATGCTATGGTCTAATGAATTCGTTAACGAAACATTAAAAACCCGCGAAGAAATTAAAAATAAATTTTCTAAGATTGTATTTTAGTGAAGAAGATTATTTATATAATTTTATTTGCAATTGTGATTGGTCTTTTTTTAGCTCCGTTTGTGTATTTATTTTCAATTCCAGATTTAATAAGCTTTCAAAAAGTTTGGCTGCACGCTAATACTTTTAAAGCGATTCAAAACACATTTATAGTTTCAATGTCTGTCGGATTAATTTGCACAGTCTTGGGTTTACCCTTAGCTTGGATACTGACTAGAACCGATCTAAAATATAAAAGCAGTTTACGATCTTGGTTTTGTTTGCCTTATGCGATCCCGCCTTTTGTTGGCGCAATTGGCTGGATTATTTTAGCCAATCCCAGTAGCGGACTATTAAATCAGTGGTTTAAACTGAATTTAAATATTTATAGTTTTTCAGGACTTATTTTTGTTGAAGTGAGCTTTTTATTTACATTTGTATTGTTAACAGCTTTATCATTTATGGATAATTTAGATTCCTCACTAGAAGAAGCCGCAAAATTATCTGGCGCAAAACCACTACAAGTTTTTTTACATATTATTTTACCGTTATTAAAACCAGCGTTAATCACAGGTTTTGTTTTATCTAGTTTAGCTACTGCCGCAAGCTTTGGTGTGCCAGCTTTAATCGGTGGACCTGCGCGTATTTATTTAATGACGACTCAGATCTTTAACTTTCAAAGAATGGGGACAGCTGAGGGCTTACAACTTGCTATTGCCACTTCTGTGATTTTAGCCCTGCTATCGCTGATTGTTTTATATGTAAACCAGTTAATCATGAGTAGAAATAAAGTAAGCACTGTGGGTGGTAAATCATCGCAAAGAAGTTACACCAAACTGCAAGGTTGGAGTAATCCATTATTAGTTATTTTACTGTGTATTTTATTTGTTATTTTTATTTTGCCAATTGCTGCGCTATTGCTATCAGCATTAAGCCCAACCCAAGGATTATGGAATTTAAGCGAACTGAGTTTTATCAATTTTAAAAGAGTTTTGTTTGAAACTGATGAAACAGGACGAGCTATTATGCAGTCTTTATTTTTAGGTATATGTGCTGCTGTAATCAGTACTGTGTTTGCTTTCTTTTTTAATTATTTTGTTTATAGAACAAAATGGATTGGACGCAATATCGGTAGTGTCTTGATGAGTGTTCCTTTCACAATACCTGGCACTGTTGTTTCACTAGCTGTAATTTTATCATTTAGCCGCGGCTATTTCGGTTTTGGGCCATCACCGTACAACACACTTTGGATTATTCTGATTGCTTACATTATTAAATACATGAGTCTTGGCGTAAAAACTGTGGGTGATGGTTATCAACAGATTAATGCTTCACTCGAAGAAGCTGCACGTATTTCTGGGGCTAATTGGTGGCAAGTGATGATCACTATTTATTGGCCACTGCTAAAATCGTCGCTTATTGCTTCGTTGTTTTTGATCTTTATGCCTGTGGTTTCAGAATTAACGATGACAGTTTTACTGACAGGACCAGGTTTAGAAACACTGGGTCCGTTGATATTTCAGTTTCAAGAGTATTCAGATATTGGCGGCGGCGGAGCAGCTGTCTTATCAGTTTTAGTTGTAGCGGTTATTTTATTGCTTAATTTCAGTTTGAAAAAAGTTTCTCGAGGGAGATATGGTTTATGAGTGAAGTTCTTTTTAAAAATGTTGGGAAAAGTTTTTATAATAAAAATTCATCAGCTGTAAAATCAGATTTGTCTTGGGCAGTCAAAGATCTGAATTTTAAAATTAATAATTCAGAATTTGTCAGTTTTTTAGGACCATCAGGCTGTGGTAAAACAACAACTTTAAGAATGATCGCTGGATTAGAAGAAAACACGGAAGGTCAGATTTTTTTTGATCAAGATATCGTTTCTGACCCAGAAAATAATAAATATTTAGTTCCAGAAAAAAGAAATGTCGGTATGGTGTTTCAATCCTATGCAGTGTGGCCCCACATGTCTGTTTTTGAAAATGTGGCCTATCCTTTAAAATTAAGAAAATTAAGTAAGGATCTTATTCAAAATGAAGTTCAAAAAATACTAAAAATTGTTGAACTTGACGGTTTAGAAAAGCGTAGCCCTCATGAGCTATCAGGTGGGCAGCAGCAAAGGGTAGCCTTAGCGCGCGGGTTAGTCATGAAACCTAGGATTTTATTATTAGACGAACCCCTTTCTAATTTAGATGTTAAATTACGTGAAAAAATGCGACGTGATATTCGCCAAATACAAAAAGATTTTAAATTAACGATGGTCTATGTGACACACGATCAAGTTGAGGCTTTTCAAATGAGCGACCGCATACTGATTATGAACCATGGAATCATTCAACAAATGGGCACACCTGAAGAAATCAGAAATCAGCCCGCAAATGACTTCGTAAAGGACTTTATTCAATAGGTCCTGTAAAATAAAAAAGCATTTTCTTTCAGTTGTCTCTTTTTTATATACTTTGATATTTAGTAAAAATTTCTAGTCCTTGTTTTATTGTGTAAGTTTTGTCTATTTATGCAGAGTCCGCTTAAGTATTCATTTTGAAATCGAATAAAAATCAAAAATAAATTTGAATTTTATTGATCAATAAAATGACATGATATTTTATTGATCAATAAAGTTAACTTTCTTTCATGTGTATCATAATGAATATATAAAAAGATATCGAACACTTAACACGTAAAAAAAAATTCGACTGACTCAATTTTTAGCTTGGCCTAAGTCTTGCCTGTACTTAGATCTGGAGGCTATTTTTATGAAAACACAATTATTCAACAATTTAATGATAACAGCACTAGTCGGTTGTGTTGGTCTTTTTAGTTCATGCAGTAAAATGAAGTTTACTGATGTCGCAGCTTTAAAAGCAGGGCAGTCCGAACAGGCTATTGATATCCCTGTTGATACGCCACCTGAGATCATAGAAGACTTTCCTATAATAGATGTGCCACCAGCTCCACCGGTTGTTGTGTTACCACAGTATCAAAAGACATCTGGATTGTGTGCTAGCGATAGCTCAACGTCAGTTACATCATGTTTAAAATGTCAGGTGCCAGCCGTTTCTAATCCAGAACCTTTATTAGGTGTGAAAGCTAAACGTTTATTAGATATTATGACAATGGCCTGCCAAGTTCCAAATAAATGGGATCCGATTGGTTACAAAGCGCCGTCTCGTGAACAAATCATGGCTAAAATCAGTCGTTGTACTGATGAAGCCTACCCGGATTCAAAAGTTTCTAAGTCTCAAGCTAAAACATTATCTGGATTGCAAAATCCAAATGACAATTCATTAAGAATAAAATTATTTAGTAAATATTTTATGGTTCCACCAGAATCAAATAATTTTGAAACTCATTTTGGTTTCAACGGCCAAGAAGTTCGTCAAATGTATTGTAACAACGAAGCTGTTTCAAATAATGATTTATATGCTCCACAATATTACCAAAGTATTACAACACCTTGGGATGCTGGCGTGCCATTAGTTTATAAAAACGGTAATGTTTATAGAAATCAACTTAAGTCATGTATGCAAGAAAGTTTAAATAATCCATGGTCAACAGTGCCAGTGGTTACAAAATCATGTCGTTATGAAACGATGTCTGGACCGAATGGCGTTGCTATCACAGCACAGTTAGAAAAATGGTTAGCAGACGGTCATAAAGTCGGTATTGATATTCCAAGTCAGGCTCTTTGTGGATCAGTGACATCGGCTTACGATCATGTTGATGCATCAGGTGATGTTGTAATCGGTGCTTATATCTGTGAATAAGACTGTTCAGGCGGTAAAAAACTTCTTAAAAAATAATTTTCATCATGTGGTCACCATTTTACTGGTGACCTTTTTGCTTTTAAAAATTCCTGATATTTTTAAAATGTATCAAAAACAAGGAAAAGCTTTGCTAGTAGGTCAGGTTGTGCTTCTATCTGGCCAAGTTGAATCAGTTCCAGCAGCAAAGAAGCAAGTGTTGGTGTTCTGGGCCACTTGGTGTGGGCCTTGTAGCGTTGAATTAGGACGTATTCAAAGCTTAATTGATAAAAACAAAATCGATAAGAATTCTATTCTAGCAATATCAATAGGTGAAAGTCGTGAAACTGTACGAAATTACGTAACCCAGAAAAAATACACGTTTCCAGTGGCTATAGACTTCGACGGAGCATTAGCTAGTCTTTACGAAGTCAATGGAACACCTACAGTATTTCTTATTGATGAAAATAAAAATATTCAGTGGATGACAGTGGGGTTAAGCCCTAGTTTAGAACTAAGGCTTAAGAATTTCTTAGAAAATTAGTTTGATGTTTTCGGTGTAGCGGGGTTCCCGTTAATTTTTTCGTAATAACTTTTTTCACGAGTTGAGCTGTTTGATCCTGGGAATAGAACGTTTTGAACATCTTCATTTTTAATTTCTATAGGGTTCTTAACATCACATCGACTGCGGGCTTGGCAAATAAGTTGTGAATTCAGTAGTAATCCAATTTTATCTTTTACATAAGCCCCTAAGATCGCTTTATCATATTGTGAATTCATACGATCTAAAGCCGCTTCTGTGTTACCCATTTTTAGTTTCAGCATGTTAAAATCTTCAGTCACGTTTCCAGCTTCAAGTGCCGTAATAAATGCACTGTTTGCCGAAGCCATATCTTTGTTGGCTGTTTTTAATTCAGTGACTAAATCAGCTTTAGTTTCACGAAGTTTTTCAACTTTAGGTTCAAGTGTACTAACTTTTTCTTGGGCTGATTTAAATTTTTTCTCAGCAGCTTCAACATTTTTCTTTGATTCAGCACTGCCTTCGCCTTCAAATACGCGATATTTTCCAAAACCAACACCACCAGCTTTTTTAGTGTGTGCTTCGCGGGCTTTATCTAATTCAACTTTAACAAGGTTCACTGATTCTTCAGCAGCAATTAATTCTTTTTCAACTTTTTTTAATTCAGGGCTGATTTTAGCTGTTTGATCTTGAACAGTTTTAGTTTTTTGTTCTAAGGCTTTAACACTTTCATCAGCAAATGTTGAAAATGAAAATAGTAAAACCGTAAGACTAATTAAAATTCGTAACATGAAAGACTCCTTTTAGCTTTAAATATGAGTCTTTATTCTAAATTCGTTTATATTTAAAGTCTTTTCAAATTGTAAGTAATTAACTTTGGTCGAGGTCTTGTGACCTCGACCTTGGTTGTAAAGCAAATGGATGCGTGAGCAGTAGAAGTTTTATAATGAAACCTAAACCGTAACTTAACTTATAAACTATAAATAAAAGTATAGAAATAAAGACTAATGAATTATTTAAAAATCTTTTGAGATTTTTGTGTATGTGATGAGCGAAGAATAAAAGCCTTAGCCAATTTTCTTCCTCCCACCGACTTTTGTATTTGAATACCGCTTTCATGATGTCCTCCTTAAGGCAAAGTTGTGCGGATTGTTTTATAAAATAAAACAAAATTAATAATTTTTTATGATTGTGAATAAACTAATAAAAGACCTACTGATTAAGTCAGTTTAGTTTTTCCTATGGTTTTCTCTTTTGATGTTTTATTTTTTACCTAGACGGCTTGAATTGAACAAATCCGAGGGAGAAAACCGGTCATATCGACTGACTTAATCAACTGTAATGTTTTCATTTGATATGTGCTCATGGCTTTTAATTCCATAGTTTTCTCCTTTCGTTAAACTTATATAAATAATATTAAACACGATTTAATAAAAAGCAAATTAAATTATTTTTTTATCTAGTATTACTAAGTGTTATTGGTTCCAATATGGGTTATTATTTCCATTTTGTTATGAATTTATCTGTGCTAGTCTCTGAATTATGAAAAAATCAAAATCTGCATTAACAAGAAACGAACAAACCTATTTACATGGGTATACTGAAAAAGAACAAGACCGTTTAATCCATCAGGCTCGTTTTCTTGAACCCTATGTCTATGCGGGTATTGATTTAGAATATCAGAAAAAACTTTTAGAAGTTGGCTGCGGTGTTGGTGCGCAAACAAAAATATTAGCCAGACGATTTCCGGATTTAAAAATTGATGGTGTTGATTTATCAACAGAACAGTTAAATACTGCGCGAATCATTTTAAAAGATGAAATCAAATCTAAAAGAGTCCGACTTTTTCAACAGGACGCGCAAAAATTATCTATGCCTGATGCCGGACAATATGATTCAGCCTTTGTCTGTTGGTTTTTAGAACATGTGCCAAAGCCAGTTGATGTATTAAAACAAATTCGTAAACAAGTTAAAAAAGGCGGAAAAATTTATATATCTGAAGTTTTTAATCAAACTTTATTTATGCATCCGTATAGTCCTGCGTATTTAAAATATTGGTTTGAATTTAATGACTGTCAGTGGGCGATGAAGGGTCATCCTTTTATTGGTGCGCAATTAGGAAATTTACTAAAAGAAGCAGGCTTTGTAGATATTCAAACTGAAATTCGTCCTTTTCATTTTGATTCACGCGAACCCGAAAAAAAAGAAGCTTTCACTGAATATTTTTTTCAAATTTTATTAAGTGCAGAAAAAACTTTGTTGAAGGAAAAACGAGTTACAACAAGTGATATTCAAAAAATGAAACAAGAAGTTGAAAAAGTTAAAAAAGAAAAAAATTCTGTCTTTTTCTACGCTTTTATGAGAGCCACGGCTAAAGTCCCGTAAGGGCGTGGTTTTCACAGTAAACTGGATAGTTCATAGACAATCTTTTTCACATTAAATGATTACGAATCATTTTCCGAAAAGATGTCTATGATAAAAAAAACAATACAAGCAATTTTATTTATAGTTTTACTGGCAACAATTAATATCCAGACTGCATCAGCCATGTCACAGGGGCCATTGCCACCTGATGAATCATCTAACACGCCGGTAGCGGTTCGTTACGTGGAAGGCGACATTATATTTATCCAAAGCCAAACAACGCAAGCAGCTGCCTTACGCGAAGCCACACAGTCTGTCTGGACGCACGTCGGGATTATCGTTAAAAATAAATCAAAATGGGCCGTGGCTGAAGCGATTGGTCCTTTAAAAATGACACCGATCGCTGATTTTATTGCACGCAGTAAAAACAAATCGCACAAAATTATGCGCTTTAAACATTTTGAACGAAAGACAATGCTTAAAGCATTTTATAAAGCTTTACCGAAATATAATAAGCCCTATGACATCTATTTTGAATTTGATCAAAATCGAATTTATTGCAGTGAGCTTACATATTTAGTTTTCAAAGAAGTCACAGGTTTTAGCTACGGACGTGTTCAAAAAATGAAAGATATGCGTCTTGACGGGCCTTATGCGCAAGCGCTGATTAAAAAACGTTACACTGATACAGGGCGTGAATTTGACCCTGAAGAGCTTATTATTACGCCAGTCAGCCAAGTTCTTGATGAAAACTCAACTTTAGTTTATCAGAAGTAGAATCAATACAGAATTCTATTCTCAATCCTCTTTAGCCATGCTTTGATAGGCTTTTGACAGGGGATTATCAGCTATGAAAAACAATACTATTTTTCATCAACTTTTTGAGGCTGAGTCCTCAACTTACACTTACATTATTGCTGATCAAAAAACTAAAGAAGCCGCCATTATTGATCCTGTGATCGAAACTGTTGATCGTGATTTAAAACTCATTCAAGAACTAGGTTTAAATCTGATCTACGTTCTAGATACTCATATTCATGCCGATCATATTACTGCAGCCGGTGAAATACGCAAAAGAACAAAAGCCAAAACTGCAGTTAGTGCCATGGCCCAAGTTGACTGTGTGGATATTCCGTTAGCTGATAATCAAGAATTAAAACTGGGTGATAAAATAATCAAAGCTATTGCTACACCAGGCCACACAAATACGTGCATGACTTATATTTTTGAAAATATGATTTTTACGGGTGATGTTTTACTAATACGTGGCTGCGGACGAACTGATTTCCAACAAGGATCATCAGAAAAATTATTTCAAAGTGTTCAAGAAAAACTTTTTAAATTACCAGATGATACAATTATTTACCCAGCCCATGATTACCGTGGGCATACATCAAGTTCGATCGAACAAGAAAAAAAATATAATCCAAGACTTGGTCTTGCAAAAACAAAACAGGAGTTTATTCAAATTATGTCAGATCTTAAATTAGCTCATCCTAAAAAAATTCATGAAGCGATTCCTGCCAATATGTCTTGTGGCACTGTTAAAAATTCACAAACTTTTAAAACTAAAATGATTGGTGGCATTCCAGAAGTTTCTGTTGAAGATGTTTTTGCAAAGGCTTCTGCAGTAATTGCAAAAAAAATTCGTTTGATCGATGTTCGTAGACCCGATGAATTCAACGGGGAATTAGGCCACATTGCAGGGGCTGAATTAGTGACGCTGGGTGAAGAGCTTAATCAATTTCTTGAAAAAACAGATCACAGCGAAGAAATCGTTTTTGTTTGCCGCAGCGGTGGACGTTCAGGTCAGGCCACAATGGACAGTCAAAATAAAGGTTATAAATTCACGGCCAACATGACCGGTGGAATGATTCAATGGAATGAAAAAAAACAACCTGTGGTTAGAAATTGATATGAATCAAGATTGGGTTAATGCAGGTCTTGGTGGAATAATTATCGGCGTAGCAGCATCGCTGATGCTGTTATTCAATGGCCGTGTGACCGGTATTAGTGGAATCATAAATGGAACATTAGTTCCCGCTAAAGGTGATACGTTGTGGCGGGTTTTATTTATACTGGGTTTGTTCACAGGTGGATTGGTTTTAAAAATAATAAAGCCTGATGTATTTTCAGGTTCTTTGACAATTAAGACTTCAACAACGGTGATTGCTGGCTTATTAGTTGGTCTTGGTACGGTCATGGGAAGTGGTTGCACCAGTGGTCACGGAGTCTGCGGGGTGAGTCGATTATCACTACGGTCAATCATTGCAACAGTTGCTTTTATTTTAGCTGGTGTGGTAGCGGTGTATGTTTTCAAAAAATAATTTAGTCTCATTTACCGTAGGATTTATTTTCGCAATCGGTCTTGGTGTTTCAGGAATGACACAACCAACAAAAGTCGTCGGATTTTTAGATGTGTTTGGAAACTGGGATCCATCGTTGATGTTTGTGATGATGGGTGCAATATCATTTCATTTCATTTTATTTAAAATAATTATTAAAAGAAAATCACCACTGTTAGATAGCCAGTGGCATATCCCGAACCAAAAAAAAATGACGCCTGCACTTATAATAGGTGCAGTTTTATTTGGAATCGGGTGGGGGTTAGGTGGGTTTTGCCCAGGTCCTGCAATCACATCGCTTGCTAGTTTTGAAACCAGTCCATTTATTTTTGTCATCAGTATGATTGCAGGAATGTTTTTATTTAGATTTGTTAACAAATTTTTAAGACTACAAAGGTAGATTTTTTAATGGCACATTCAAATTATAAAGTTGTTATTTTGGGGGCGGGATCTGCAGGGATTTCAGTCGCTGCCAAACTAAATCGTTTATTACCTGAAGGTTCGATGGCGATTGTTGACCCTTCAGAAAATCATTATTATCAACCGCTATGGACACTGGTCGGTGCAGGTTTAGCCACAAAAGAAAGTACT
>JAYUQO010000100.1:0-4732 GCA_043756765.1 Bdellovibrio sp.
TAAAATTTGATGAAGGTGATTTAATATTTGAAGAAGATGAAGCCCCAAAAGGGATTTATCTTTTAAAATCAGGTTGTGTAAAATTATTCGTGAGTCGTGAAAATTTACGTGGTCGCACAACATCACCTGAATACGTCACAAAATTAATTTCTACAGGGGAAGTATTTGGTTACAAAGCCGTTGTCAGACAAATTAACACACGTTCATTTGCTAAAGCTGTGAAAGACACAGTTGTTTGGTTGTATTCAAAAGAATCAATTTTAAACGTTTTAGCATCGACTCATCCCTTGGTCAGAACGATTTTACAACAAGCCGTGGTCGATATTGAAAGCTATGAAAAAATCAGCCAATTACATTATTTAGCTTCTGTTCAAGAACGTATTGCCTATCAGTTAGTTTTGATTGCAGATCGCTTCGGTGTCAGCACACCGAATGGGATTTCGATCAATCTAAAGCTAACAAGAAATGAATTCGCCCAGTTAGCCAGTACAATCAATGAATCTTTATCGCGTCATCTGACTGAATTTAAAAATGAAGGTTTAATCGATATTAATGGTAAAGAAATCATTATAAAAGACCGTGTTGGTTTAGCCGCTAAATCAGGTAATTTTAGATAGACAGTTTAAAGACTTAAAAATATAAAAGGGGAATGAGCGATCATGCCCCTTTTATATTTCAACCCATAGGTTACATAAAAACCTGCTACCCAGATAAATTCGGGGTGCCCCGCCAATCAGGTTTGGTGCAAAATACAATTTCAGAATTAGAAATAAAACCAGAATGGCAACCTGAATCAGCACTGCAAGGTTTGAATGGGTATTCACATGTGTGGTTGGTTTTTGTTTTTCATCTCAACCAAAATACAAAATATCATCCGAAAGTTCACCCTCCCAGATTAGAAGGTGAATCTATCGGAGTTTTTGCGACTAGGTCACCGCACAGGCCTAATCCGATTGGATTATCGCTTTGTGAAATTAAAGACATTCAAAAAAATAAAATTATTTTATCTGGTGTTGATCTGGTTGATGGAACTCCGATTTTAGATATTAAGCCCTATTTGCCCCAGTTCGAAAGCCATCCCAATGCTAAAGGCGGTTGGGCGACTGATAAACAAATGCAACCCATAGAAGTTATTTTTACAGCGGCCGCCGATGAAAAATTGAAACAATGGATTATAAATTCACAAAGACATGAATTGCGGTCGGTGATTATTGAGGTGCTAAAGCAAGATCCACGACCTGTGGTATATCGGGGCTTTGAAAACCAAGAGCAGTCTCCATATCGAAATAAACATGCTTTCAGATTGTATGACGGTGATATTCACTTTCGTTTTACAGCAGCTACCTGCGTTGAAGTCTTTGAGATCACTGTCTAAGGTGGCAGATTCAAGCAAATTATGCTTTAATTAATTTGTAAAAAAATAGCAGGAGAGTCTTATGCAAA
Source organism: Bdellovibrio sp. (assembly GCA_043756765.1). Lineage (GTDB taxonomy): Bacteria > Bdellovibrionota > Bdellovibrionia > Bdellovibrionales > Bdellovibrionaceae > Pseudobdellovibrio. Next base: position 1,444 of record JAYUQO010000100.1, read on the forward strand.
CTCAAGATACAAACTCTAATGAACAGTCGAACACTTTACGTAAAGTTCCCACGTTAAGTTTAGGCAGTTACACGCAAGGTTCTGAAGCCGATAAAGTTAAATTCATTGAGCAATTATTTACGGGTATTAAAGACTACGGATTTATTATTTTAAAAGATCATGATGTGTCGCAGTCTTTACTAAAAGAATCGTATCAAGTTTTAGAACAATTTTATAAATTACCAGATCAAAAAAAGCGTTCTTATATTTCTGAAAAAGGTGGCGGGCAGCGCGGTTATACAGCTTTCGGAACAGAACATGCCAAGGGTGCAGAAGTTAAAGATCTTAAAGAATTCTGGCATGTCGGGCGCGAAGTTCCCGATGATCATGCTTTTAGTAAGTACTATCCAAAAAATATTTGGCCTGATGGTTCTGTTCCTGAATTTAGACCCATTTTTGAAAAGCTTTTTAGTAAACTAGAACAAGCCGGTATTCAGATGATGGAAGCCTTAACTTATCCTTTAGAGGTTGAAACAACATATTTTAAAAAAATGGTTGAAGAAGGAAATTCAATTTTAAGATTACTTCATTACCCACCAATTCCTGAAGGTGTTGACCCACGCTGTATTCGTGCAGCAGCTCATGAAGATATTAACTTTATCACAATACTGCCAGCAGCCACGCAATCAGGATTACAATTAAAAGACCGCGACGGAGCTTGGTTAGATATCGAAACTGATTTCGGGGCCTTGATCGTTGATGCAGGGGACATGTTAGCGCGATTAACAAATGATGTGATCCCGTCGACAACCCACCGGGTAATTAATCCGCAAGATGGAACCAATCAATCACGTTATTCAATGCCATTTTTTATGCATCCACATCCTGAATCATTATTAAGTTGTTTACCGTCATGTAAAGGTGCTGGTGCTAAATACACAGATATTACAGCGCACGAATTTTTGATGCAAAGATTACGAGAAATTGGTTTAGTGAAGTAGTCGCTGTATAAACAGCTGTAGTCATTTGAAAAAGGGTTCTCATGCGTAAAGACTTTTTGTTGGGTATATTTGTGACTGTCTTAGCCATGATGTATCTTTATCATCAAAATAAAAAGACCTATGAACCTAAACAAATAACACAAACTTTGATTAAGACAAAATCAGCTTCAGATTCCGATTTACCACTGAATAAAAATTTAATGAGTAGCGAAAAGAAAGTTGAACCCACTGAAGTTGTTTTAGCTAAAGTACCTCCTGCACAAACTGATTTTGAAAAAGAGCGATCAGAAATTAATTTTGCATTACATCTTAAAACTTTGGGTAACTGTTTGAAAATTAATAATTCAATTGAAAGTGAACGCATCGAACCTACTTATGAAAACCTGATCGTCAGTCTTAAACCAGCATTGGGTGAAATTGTTGTGCAGATGGATGATTGGACCCAATTAGACATGAAGATGCCTGATGGTAAAACCAAACGTATTCGCACAGAAGTAAATTATGACGAACCCAATAGGCCGACCAAATACGTACAGCTGTATTTTATGAACGCTCAAGGCATGCCTGAAATGCAGACTTTAGATAAAGATCTTGCAAAAAACCCAACCGATGGATTCATTGACTCACTTAAAGATGGTTCAAGCTTTTTAAACAACGAACGGGGCGGCCGTGCCTATTTTCAAGAGGGCGAAGAAACTGTCATCGTCGAACGCAATAACCGCATTCAATCATTTACTTTGTCACGCAATAGCCAAACTGTCAGTTGCGTGGACTTAGATACGGCCTCATCGACCTGCGAATGCCTGCAATAGTACCCACCTTCGCTTTATGCATTTTTAAGTCCTATAGAAACCCTTATAAAAGCCCAAAACGTCATAAAAGTAGTTTTTACATGTACAGAAAAATAACATCTATTTATTTTGCTTAGCTCAGTTTAGTTTACACGAAAAACAAACGGGAGATTATATATGAAAATGATCATTACATTAACTTTATTAATTGGTTCAATGGCACAAGCTAATTTAAGTTTAGCAAATAACGGTAAAAAAATAGTTTGCTACGCTGACGACAGTCAGGTTTGGCAGATTAATGTTTCACGTACAAAAATGAAATATACAATTGAAGGTGAAAGTTTAGGTGCTTTTAAGGTTCTAGCTACTTTAACTGATGGCAATACATTTATTGATTATACCACCGAAGAAGGAACTCTAACCCTAAATCAAGGGAACAGCACATTTAAGTTCACTGATAGTGAAGATATATACGAAATAGATTGTAAATAATATTTCTAGGATAACAGTAGTCAAAATTTTTGAACAGTATTACAACAAATAACAGGAGATTTTATGAACGGTTTAAATATATCTTTAATGATGGTTTTAGCTATTTTAGTAGTTGCTCACGTTAACTTAGTTTAATTTTTTTCGCATAACGTCTAAAGGGCTGCTACACATTGAGCAAAGCACCTTTAGACGAATCTTTTTAACGATTCTTTCAAAGACACAATCTGAACCTGAGACTGATGTAACAGCACGCGGTCGTTGGCTATCACATCTTCATCTGCATTCTGCACAAACTTTTCATTCGATAGTTTGTTATTTAATAAGCTAATATCTTTTTCTAATTTTTCAATCGTTTTTTGAATCCGTTTAATTTCTTCGTTGAAATCAACTAAGCCTTCAAGGGGTATAATGACTTTGACGTGTTGTTCATTCACAGTCACTGGGGCCACGGCACATTTTGTCATGTTACCTTCAGCGCCGACTTCTAAAGTTTCAAGCCGAGCAATCATCATCATTGCTGCACGATTTTTTGTAAGGATTTTTTGAACTGCATCTTGTGTAACGCCTAAACGAACAGTTAGCTTAACAGCTGGGCTGATTCTGTTTTCACCACGAATATTTCTAATCGCAGTGATCACTTCTTTCACGATATCAATTTCAAGTTCAGCTTGTTTATTGCCAAGGGCTAAGAAATCACGATCATTTTTAATTGTTGGATATTGATCTGTGATACACGCCGAACTTTTTAATGGAAGTTTTGCATAAATTTCTTCAGTGATAAACGGACAGAACGGGTGAAGCAGTCTGACAATGCGATTTAAAACATGGGCCATTACCAATTGGGTGGCGTATTTTTCTTCCGCAGTAAATGTCGACGCATTTTGCTGAGGATTGTTTGAAATAATCGGTTTTGAAAATTCAATATACCAATCACAAAATTGATTCCAAATAAATTGATAAAGTTCAGTGGCTGCTTCAGAAAACTTTTCAGTTTCTAGGTAATTGTGCACATTTTTTTCCACATCA
>JAYUQO010000101.1:0-13706 GCA_043756765.1 Bdellovibrio sp.
TTCACCAACTGCGATCACCATTGTGATTCGATCATCACTATCTAACTTCAATAGTCGACTGAGTCTTGTTTCATCAAAACCTTCCATCATGCATGTTCCGTAATTTTGGGCTGTAATCGCCATAACAAAATTCTGTGCAGCTAAAGCTGATGATTTTATACAGACTTCTTTCACTTCAGATTTAAAAGAAAATTGAGTGTTCATCGGTCGCCTTGACCACACTATAAGAATAACAGCTTTTTTTAAAAAACCTATTACTCCCATAAAGCCGAAATAATACATTTTAGGTATTGTTTTAAAATAATAAGTCATGACAGAATTCGAAGCATTATTAAATCTCAGAAAATCTTGGATCTTAGGTAAAGATCTTTTCCATGAATTTAAGCTGGCTACTACGACAATTAAATCAGATGCGGTTCTTGCTGCTGATTGATTCAAGCACAAATAAGCTGCTTCTTTCTTTAGATTTTCAGATCTGATCCAATAAAAATCCCATGTTTGCAAATTCGAAGAATTCGGTGCCAGCAAGGCCGCTTCTAAAGCTTTTTTGATGACTGCTTCAGGAACTACAGTTTCTGTAAACTTACGAACACTTCGTCTTTTATTAACTAAATCGAAAAAATTCATAAATTATTTTCAATCATTGTTAAATTAGGATCTAGAATTTCAAATCTGTTATCTAAATCAGCATCAGAATTAATTTGCGCGAATCTATTCCCAAGTATTCTTAAGATAACTTCACCGCGACTATTTACTAAAAATGAATTTGCCATTGTATGTTTGTTATCAACAACAAATTCTTCACAAAATGAGTAAATATTCTCTGTTATTTCAGTGTCTTCAAAAAAATCAAGTTCAGATATTGACTGTGGCACTGAATAACTTCCAGTAATCCATTGGCTTTTTGTCCCAATAGCCTGATGACTAATTTCAACTAAATTAAAAATTAAATCGAAAAGTGGCATTTTTGTGCTTTTTGATAAATTCTTTTTTGAAATTTGCATCAAAACATCTTTGTTTTTTGGATCAACAAAAAACAATCTTGTAAACTCAAAATTGCCAACCGTTTCAATGACTTTGGTTCTTAATTTGTCTGGATTTAATCTGAATTTGTAGTCAGGAATCTTTTTAACGATGGATTTTAAATTTCTGTTTTTAAATATTTTTGCTTCTGAATGTACATAGGTAGTCTTCATTTTCATTTGAATGCCTACATTATCCCTAACTAATTCTAATAAAACTGAAGATTCTTTTTGTTCAATAAAAACAAAATTATGGCCATGAAATTTTGCTAACGATGGCACTTCTCCCCAGATTGAAAAACCCATTTGCATGTAAATAGCAATCATATTTGATGATGCTAAAATAGGTTTACCTGTTAATAAATGATCTTTCAAATAAGGTAAATTATCTAATGTCAGTCCATTTAAAATTAGATTATTACTATAAAGAGGTGATTGAAAGTGTGATGCAAATTGACTAAAAGCTAAACTATTTAAGTTGTTGTTTTGGCATCTCAATCTAGTATTTTCATCTAAAATAGATGTAACAGATTCTTCGCCAGTTAAATTGTCAAAAAAATAAGCCACACCCACATCTATTTTTAGTTTACTCATTCCCAATAGATCTATGTATCTTTTGTTGTCACCAGCTTTAGTCACACCTGTATTATCCCATGCAGGCCAACGAATAGATCGGAATCGACAACCTATATTTTTATCCATCACTGTAGATAAGTAATCTATATAGGAATTTGCCAACGCATAGACAGCTTGCCCCATGTTAGGAAAGTAACCAATGATCGAAGAAAAATTAATGACTTGTTTTATTTGTTCCTTTTTTGAAATAAAAGCCAAATTTGATACGACTTTTACTTTTGCACTAAGTTCCTCGTGCGATTCAGCAGATGTTCGATTATCTAATTTTTTGCTGATAACCACACCAGCGCAATTAATGACCAGGTCAATGTGTCCATGAGTATTTATAATTTTATTGATCACATCATTAAGTTGATCAATGTTTCTCGCATCACATTGTTTATAATTTACTTGAATATTTTCATTTTTAAATCTGGCTAGATTTTCTTTAATATTGCTCTTTTCAATTGGACTTCGACCTATAACATAGATATTAGAATCAGTGCTCAATTTTAACTTTTCCAAAATTTCTAAGCCGATACCAGAAAATCCACCAATAATTAGATAGATTTTTTTATTTATATCATAGTTTAATGACAATGCCCTACTCGGCTTCAAAACAAGATCATTTACATAACGGTCGTTGCCAATATATTTAATATACGAATGGGCCGGGTCTAGTGAGTCATGAATAATTTCGGATTTAAGTTTGTCATAATTATTTTTTGATATTTCAATAATTTGACTACCAGCAATTGATTGCTCAAGCGCCCATGTCTTAAGAAATGATCGCAGTATAGCCATCTCAGGATATTTATTTATGTTTAATATAAATTGAAAATAAATATCTTTACCATAAATTGCATTTGCAATGTGAATAGATGAAAAATAGTTAACTAATTTTTCTAAATAATTAAATGCCGAATTCACATCTGTTTCATCAGAAAATTGACTTAAAAAGTGCTCTTCATTTACTAAAATATGTACTATTTTACTTTTTTCAGAATTACTAGAAATGAATTTAAATAAATCCTGTTTTTGCATTTCTGATGGATCATCTACATTCACATGAAATTCAAACAATTCAAAAGGACGCATGCAGCTTTTAACTAAGTGACCATTATTTTTTTTAATATAAAGCTCGTCTGCATAAACGAATTCTACACTCTGCGAAGATTCTAAATTTAAATCTGAATGTAAATAGGTCTTTTTTTGATAGTCAAAATAATGAAGTAAATCATTAATAGTTGATAAATCAGACACTCTAACATTCTGTGACGATGAATTATTTTTAATTCCGACTTCATCTAAAACTTTAAAAATAATTTCGGCTTTTTTAATAGAATCGATGCCCAGATCTTCTTGTAACCGATCTGCCACATCTATTGATGTCACTTCATAACCAGTGACTGCAACAATAGCCTTATTCAAAATTTTAGTAAAAAAACCAGATGATTTTTCTGATACAGTATTTTTTAGATTCTTGTCAGCAACTGCTGTAAAGTATTCAGTAGCTAGTTTTGTCTTATACGGCAAGTCTGATCCTGAATCAGCTATAAAGTTAGATAGAACCTTATTTGGTCCTATTTCGATATAACTGTTGATACTGTTTTCTCGCATCTTAGCCATCTGAATATCAAAGCGTACAGGTTGAATCAGTTGGCTTTTAATAATTTCTTTAAACTTACTGTCTGTGCTGTTTTTTTTATCTAGAATTTCATTTGTAACAGAAGATAAAAATAAAATATTAGGTTTTTTAAAATTCAATGAATCTAGTTGTAAACTATTAAAAAAATTATTAACTACAGGTTTAATTAATTCACAGTGATATGGATACGGTACATCTAACTGAACCGCAGCTATTTTTTCTGACTTGAACAACATAGTTAACTTAGGAATCGCATCTTCAGTCACAGATACTACACATTGTTTTGAACTATTAACATTTGATATATAAAAATTAAAGTCTGCTTTGCTTTTAAGATTCAATAGTTTCTGGTAATTAATATTAACAGCAAACATACGACCTAATACTGTCTTATACAAATTTGAATCTCTTGCGTAAATGATCTTAAGTCCGTCTTCAACGCTTAATATTCCCGCTGCTGTTAAAGCAGCGAATTCACCGAAGCTATGTCCAGTGACTAATGCTGGAACTATATTTTTTGAAACAAGCTCCTCAAATAGACTCACTTGTGCCAAGTAAAGGACTATATTTCTGTAAACTAATGATGTGCTATCGTGTTGTCCGCTATCGTTAAGTATATAGTCAGTAAATGATTTATTAATTGTATCTTTAAAAATTTGATCTGCTAATTCAAATCGTTTTTTGGCTAATTTACTGGTGAGATAAAAATTTTTAAACATTCCTCGGTGTGAAGAATTTTGTCCTGAAAACAAAAAAGCTCTCTTCGAAAAATCGACACCACTGTATATGTCGAATTGACTTTGATATTGCCCGTAAAAAACGCCTTTTGAGTTAGCTAACATGAAGTCCATTATCCTTATATTCAGTTTTACTTAAAATGTATTTAATGGGTAAATCATTTTCGAGCGCAAATTTTTTGTCTGCTAAAAGAATAACTTTAGTCCCAGTTTTAACAAATTTTTCTGTAGTGGTGTCAAATATTTCAGTTGCACAGATAAGAACCACGGCTCCTGATTGTTTCAATAAAAAACTTTTTCCAATCACGTAGCCAGCCGATTCCGAATTCAGATCAGCGTCGATATGAAAATTAAGGCCTTTAAAATTATTAATTTTAGAGGCGCGGCCAGCAATCAAATTTGATAAAATTCCTGAGGCAGAGTCTGCCGTAAGTTTGGGACTTGAGGCTTGAAAATTCAAAATTTTATTCAAATCAACTTCAGCTACATTATTATTAATTACTAATTCGCTGGCCAACCCTCTTTGTAAATCATGAGCTAGTTTTGTTGGCATCGATCCAGTAGATATACAGCTGACGTCTAATTTTGCAGTATCGCTTAAGTGAATTGAGTTCAAATTAAGTAATTTCTCTAGACACAAAAAACCGGCCAGAATAGATTCATCATAGGCGTGGATAGCTTTCGGTGGCATACGATGCTTTGACTGTGCAAGATATTTTTGAATTTCAGCATATTCGATAGATTCTTCAGCACACACACAAATAGTATTTTTTTGATCTTCTACTTTTTCTAAATTTGTGTGATTTGATTTTCTTTCTTCACTAAATTCTGAAACTAAAAGATGAAAATTTGTTCCTCCAAAACCAAAAGATGATATTGCAATCTGAATTTTTTCGGCAGGCAAAATATCAATAATTTCTTTATTCAAGTAAAAATTAGTTTTAATATGCGCTGGAAATCCGTTAAAATATTTTGATGGCGGAATTTTTCTATTTTTAATGATTTCAAGACTTTTAACTAATGCAACTGCGCCTGCAGCTCCGATAGTATGGCCAACATTCGACTTAACAGATCCAATTAGAATTGTGCCAGCATAGGTTTGATTCAGTGACGCAATTTCTGTTCTATCCCCAATCAAAGTTCCCGTGCCATGGCATTCAATATATGTCGGTTTTACTTTATCAATGCCTTTGTGTGTGCGCTGATAGGCCAACATCTGCCCTTCAAGTGTGGGCTCAGTCATGCCACCCAATAAACCATCGCTTGAACCATTGCAGTTTTCAATAATTCCGAAAACTTTTAAATTGTATTTTAATGCGGTCTCTAGTCTACACATTAAAAAAGTAGCTACGGCTTCACCTGGATTCATTCCTTTGGCTTTTTCGTCAAAAGGAACCATTTTTTCATCTGACAGAACCCCTGCCTGTGAAAACATAATATGTAAAAAAGGCGAAACATTAATGTCTACTCCACCCGTTAAAACAAATTCAGCCTCGTTATTTCTCAATCTTTGCTGAGCACAATGTATAGCAGCTAATGATGATGCACAGGCTGAATCCACTAGTGTTGAAAAGCCTTTTAAATTGAATTTATTTTTTAGTAAATTTAGTACATTTGTTGCAACTGAAAATCGATTAAATGGCACATCTTTTTTTGCAAACTTATTAAAGTATGAAAGTAATTTAGTATCGTCCATTTTTTGCGTCCGACATTCTTCAATGAGTTCCATTGAATAATTGCATAGACATTCCAAATCAGTTGTATTGCTGCCTAGAATAATTTCACATTGAGACAAATCAATACCTTGATTGCTAATTGGCTGAAGAGTTTGCCTAGCAGCTTCGTAAGCGAATATTTCAGTTGATGTAAGTTCGTCATGGTTTAATTTATTTTTATCGGCAATATCACGAGACCATCTTCTATCAATGGGCGCAGCCATCGGGCTATAGTTCTTATTAGGCATGTTTTTTTTAGGATCATAATAGCAATCGAAATCAACATAATACTGTTCACTCATTTTATATGAAGAGATATCAGTGATTGATTGGCGTCCCTCTAGTAAATTATTAAAAAACTCTGTGGAATCTTTTGCACCTGGAAAAATTCCTCCATAAGAGACAATGGCAATGTCATTCAATCTTAACCTCTTTTTCCAAAAATATAAATTAAAGACATGACCAAACCAAGTCCCAAAATAATATAAATCAAATTCTGATTTTTATTACGTTCAACTGCGGCTGGGACAACTACCGGCTTGTTTGTAGTTGGTGCTAAATTAGTTTCAAAGCTATTTATTTTTTTCTGATTTTGTTCAATTTCATTTTTTAAGACTCTATTTTGATTTTCCAATTCTTCCGCTTTATCAAGAACAGTTTGAAAACGGCCAGATAATTCTTTTATTTTTGTATTCAGTTCTGAAATTTGTGAATCATAAGCTGGATTCTGAACAAAATTTTGAACTTGATTTTGACTTGAACGCCGAGTCGGATTTTCTAGGCTAAATTCGTAGTCTTTCTTACTAGTTAAATAAAATTTGTTATAGATTTGGTATGCTTCGTAGTCTAACCAGTCTTTAATTTTATAAATATCTGCTTGAGAATTTTTTATCAAATCAATATCTGGGGTATTATCAAAGTTTAGCATTACAATATCTTGAAATTTTTTAGTTGCGACATCGGAATCAATCTTATTAAGTCGTTTAAATTCTTCGTTGTAGGCTTTTAAATATTTAATAATAACTTTTTTCGACCCTTCTCTAGCTTGACTTGGATTTTTTTTGGCATTTTCTAGCTCTTCTTTAGGTATAATTGCCAATTGCTCACTAGGGTAACCAAGACCCGCCCATGAATTGAGATTAAAAAACAAAATAGATATAATTAGAAAGTCTTTTATCATATTATTTTTTGCTTTCTAGTTTTTCAATGCGTGATTTCAGTTTTTTATTTTCTGAACTCAATTCTTTGATCCCTTCGATTAAAACTGGAATCAATTTATGATACTCAACTGTGCGGTAACCATCAGAATTTCTATGCACGATCTCTGGAAATAGAACTTCAACTTCCTGAGCTATAACCCCAATTTGCATATCAGTTCCATCATTTTGATTTTTCCAATAATAAGAATAGCCGCTAATAGAATCCAATTTATCTAGAGGATTAGTAATTCTCTTAATTCTATTCTTATATCTCTCGTCCGACTTAACAGGAGGTGGTGGAGGTGGAGGTGGAGGTGGAGGTGGAGGTGGTGGTGGTGGTGGAGGTGGCGGAGGTGGTGGCGCCGGCGGAAGAGGATCGCAATCTATAGTTCCCGAGGCAGTAATTCCTACTGCATATTGAGTTGGTGGGCAACTTTGACTAGCCATTGCTGCATTATCGCATATTACGCCACCTGCAGAGTCAAAGCCTAACAAGTATGTCCCAGCTGGACATTGATTATTGAATATCGGCACTGAACACGTATATGTAGCCGGATCCCAAGTTCCCTTAACTATGTCGCATGTCGATTTTCCGTAGGCGTTATCGGCAAAACCTCTGATAATCACTGCGCCGTATTTAGTTGGATTTAATTTTATAAACCCCGTACCTGGTGAGTTTTCAAAAGCCAAAGTCACTTGTACTTGAGGTCTGATGCATGAAGCTGGTAGCGGCGGACAACGTGGCGCCCAAGAAAATGTGTACCTAACTGGGCAATCATTATTGCCATTTGCATTGTAAGAATTGCAGACTAAACCGTTGTTGTTAAAACCATTAGTTACGATTTGTGAATCATATGAGCCCAGAAACAAAGCATTTGTACTATCACGCGGAACAAATGCTCCACCCGAAGTTCGGCAATCTGTGCCAGCAATAAGACAGGCAAACACAGTTGGATTTGCATTTTCTGTATGTTTCCAAGCGTCATCGTTCTGGATAAGCGCTATTAAAGTGTTTTTTAGAATTGTTAAATTGGCCTCGCTTTGAATTTTGGCCTGGGACTTCATCATATTAGTAATTAAAGTAGTAATTCCTAAACTGACAATTCCCATAATTCCGATTGCTACAAGGACCTCAATTATACTTATACCTTTAATTTTTTTATTTTTCATACTAAGACTATCTCAATTTTACATTGTATATATCAACTGTTTTTGATTTAATTAACGCAAAATGCTAATGTTATCCAACGCAAGACTGCTGACTGTCTTTTCAATTATTCTTGTACATACAATTTCCTGGACAATGGAAGCATTTAATTATTTCCCTCAATTGAAATATCGTTTATTTATGCCTGCGTTGATTACGCTGACGATGTGGATTTTTTCAACTATACCGCTGATGTCAGGAGTTTATCTCTATCACTCCGGCGCAAATGCAGATTACGACGACCTCAAATCAAGAAGAGAATGGTTATCTAGAATCCTTAAACTAGGTTTAATTTTATACTCTTTAGACATTCTAAAAAATATTATATTTTATGGCTTAGCGGGATTCTTTTACACAGAAGTTTTAAATATGATTGGAATCAGTTATATTCTAATTGCTATAACAGGTTATTTTTCAATATACCTGACGTTTCTAGTTGGAATTTTTATTTTTGCACTTTCTTTTTCTAAATACAAAACCAATTTTCATATTGAGATCAGTAATGTCTACCTCAATATTCGCACAGGCACCCCTTATATTTATTATACACTTTTTTTGGTCGCCATTATTGCTTATTTATTTTTCTTTAATAAGATTAAAAAAACAGAATTACCAAAAGTTTTTAAAAGAAACTTGTTTATAGTGATCACTTTTATAACTGCCTGGATTATGTTTAGAATCAATTTGATTGACATCTCTAATAAAAATTTACATTTATCCTATATTTATTATTTTGAAAATTTATTCTGGGGAAGTGGCAATCTGAATTACAGTTTTTGGCCATTGGCACCTTGGTCCTCACAAGTTCTCATAGGGTACTCAGTCGTTGCCATTTTTAACAAATTTAATTTAGCCTTCACTTCAAAATTAAAATATAGATTAGGTTTACTAGGTGCTATTATTTTAACAGCGCCTATTTATTACACCTATCAAAATTTTCGATTCTTATCGACTGAAAGTAACAAACACTTCCTATGGGATATTAGTTTTTTTAACACTGGTGTGCTTTTGGTGATTTGCGGCGTTGGCACAACACTTCTGTTATGCAGTTTCTTAGATAAATTTAAAATTAATTTAATAAATTCTGATTTTACCAGGTCATTTAATAAATCCATATTGTGGATCTATTTGTTTGCAACAACATTCGCCCGAAAGATCTGTCAACTACCTGTTTATTTTACAACATTCGAAATAGCATTAGTTTTAAATATTTTTATAATAGTTGGAACAAGTATGCTCATTGCTTATTTACTGAATACAAAAAAACTGTCAATTACACTTAAAAAAATAAATTATGAAATTTGATCTTTTAGAAAAAATCAACACAGATTCATCATTAATTACACTAGCTTGTAATTTCAGAATTGATCAGCCATTAAAAAAACAACGTGAAATCATTCATTTTTTAATGGCATCTGCAATTGATGATTATAATAAATCCATATTCATAGACTATTTTAAAAATGGAAAACCCTATCTGACAAATAGTCATCTGGATTTATCAATTTCTCATAAAGAAAATGCATCAATGATTGGTCTATCTAAAAATTTTAAAATTGGTGTTGATATTGAAAATTTAAATCGTCCTATGAACCCTGATTTTCTGCAAAAATATATTTTATCGGAAAAAGAAAAAAAAACTGATTTGCATAAAAAATTGAAAGATACATTATCTATCACTGAATCTGATGCAGGTTATTACCTTTGGTCTATCAAAGAAGCCTTTTTCAAGTCATTAAATACCTTCGATTTTCATCCACAAAACTACACCGTAACTGTTGAACATGATAGTTTACAAGTCTTAACAAATGACGGTCACTTAAAATCAAAAAGTATTCAGCTATTTAGGCGTGAGCAACTTATTTACGTAGAAGTTTTAAGTTAGTTTCATTTCAATAGCCAAGTCATATAAGTACTTAGTCTTTTTTAAATATATCATTTTTCACTAATGCTAACCCTATCCATTGCAGCAGTGTTACAGCAACAGGAAGAAACATAACAAGTTCATTGTAACCTGAAAATTTGTAAAATAAAATTGCCCCTACTGAATCAGTTACGCCTACTAAAGTGACACTGACAAGTTGTACATACCAAAGCACAGAATTTTTTATTTTAAATAAAAAATAGCTATTTAGCAGCAAAAAAAGTCCAAACATTCCTAAACTAAATGGCCCCATTTTATAAAAAAAATAAGTTATAGACGAAGAGTCCGTAAAGTCAGGTAATATAAAAAATATTCTGACGGCATTTATTATAGGAACGACAGAAGTCAAAATAAGTAATGTCGACCCTATTCTAAACATTCTTAGTTCGTAAAAACATTGTTTCATTTTTTAAATTTTTATAAACTTCGTATAAAGTAAATGCTAAACAGATTATTGATAGACTTAAAAGTGGAGCATATCTATTTTGCATAAATCGAAACGTTGAATCCAAAGCAGCTATTAATATTGCAAATACGAATTGCTGGTTTTTTTTAGGCGGTGAAGTTTGTGGATCTGTGATCATAAAAAATGTGAATAACTGCAAGCCAGGTCCCATCAAAGGAATCATTAAAAAATCAAACGCTGCAGGAAAAATGAGAGACTTAGCATATGCAAATAAAGTAAATGATGCTGCATAGGTTACTGCCACAACCCATCTATTTGCATATATCGTAATAAGTGCGCCTAAACTGATGAATATAATACTCCAAAAAAGCTCTCCTCCCCATCGCATAGAATGAAAAGTAGCAATATCAGAAAACCCATAGCAAACAATAAGTAAAGCCAAATTCGTCGGATTGAAGATATGTCGTTCGCGATAAGTAAAAAGATGCTTAGTCGTCATAGTTAGGGCTGCGACTAAAATACCAATTCCTATATAAGTAGTATCAACTAGAAAAAAAAGTGCGAACCCGCTGATTAAGCCACTTAAAGTAAGTCGACATTCACCACTACGTAAATAAAAAAACAAAGTATCTAAAATAAAGCACGTCAGCATAATGGATAAATATTGCTCTATCGAACGACCAAAACCCGGAGTACTTAAAGCATAAAGCGAATAAGCGCCCCAAATAAATACTCCAAAAAACACTGGCGATTTTACCGAGGGAAACGAGATTTTCAACGATTTCATTGAGTAACCTCCTCAATCAAATTATATTCATTTAACAAAAATTTTTGAATTTCTTGTTCAACCCCACTAGGCCATTTAATGGATACATAGGTTGGTATATAGCTATCTCCCAAACCAAAGTGAATTCTTTTATCGCTTTGTGCCGCATAACCGTTGTACGGCGAAACGACTTGAGTCATATAACCACTCTTTTTGTTTTGAGAATTGTTTAACACGTAATGAAGTAACACTTTTGCTCCTATACCATCGCGGTTGGTTTTGTTGCCTTTGAGTTGAAATCCGATCCAGTTATTTTTAGAATCTGGTGTTGATTGATAAAGATAAATTCGGTCTTTTTGATTAGTCACAATGAGAGCCATTTTGCCATCATTGTTAATATCAATATTTGCGACACCACGACCGTTTAACATTTCTTCATCTATATGCATAGATTTACTAGAATCTAAGTATTTATTTTTCTTCTGATCGAAAACGTATAAGCAGTCTTGATTTTTCCCAGAAAGCTCTAAACCTGCCATATTTTTCCAGTTTGTGGCCTTTGCAGCCATTGTTTTTGGAGCACCAGATATGACACTTAAAAAGAACCAATAACTTGATTTATTATTATTAATAGGCGATGAGAAAAATCCGTTAGACACATATAATGCAGGATGTCCGTTATTAGCTAGATCAACAAACTTGGCACCCCATGCCCATTCACAATTTTGCAACCCATATGACATCGCTTTATCTTTAAACTTATTATTTTTGAATTCCCAAAAATTATTTCCATACGGAAAATAACCCTTCTCGTAGACATGACTGATAAAAACATGTGGTGTTGCTTCAGAATGAAAATAATTTGTTTCAACAGACATGCCACTTTTTGCCAAATAATTGCCAATCATTTTAGATTCATGAGTGTACTGAGTATCGTTTGAATTCTTTTTAAAGTATATTCGGTCCGTATTAAAATCAGTCGCAAACCAAACATCCCACGGATCTTTGTTCCGAAAGTTTCCGACTCCTATCGCATTTGTAAAAAGAGTTTCATTTTGTCGATCCATCAATTTTTCTTCAACATATTGGCAATGACCTTTATTCCTTAAGATTACTGTACTTGCGCCATTATCTGCATTGACAAAACCCATTGGTAGATTATCTGATTTTGATAAGCCATTACCCGATGTACCTGCGTAAATAATATCAGAATAGCTGTCATTATTGAAATCTAAGACATTCACTGAAATTGACGGAATGCATGCTGCAGAACTAACTTCTAATGAAAGCTGTTCATATTTTTGTTTTTTTTGATTGAGTTTAAAAAGTCTGGGACAACTTTGTGAAAACAACATCATTTCTTGCGTACCATCGTTGTCACAATCCAGAAAAATAGTTCGGAAAGTAACTCCTGCTTTATTAAGATTTGATAGATTATATTTTTCAGTTTCGTCTTTAAAAGTTCCATTTTTTTGATTGATATATAAAATATTGTCTTTGAATGGTTTAGTAGTGTTTAGATAAATATCTTGCCAGCCATCACTATTAATATCTGCTACGGCAACTGCAGATCCTTGTGCTGTTAACCAAGACTCCGCTTTTTTTAGATTGTCATTTAATGGATACTCTTGAGCGTGTGTAAAATTGATTCCAGCTTGATTAGAGATTTCGCGTATTTGAAAATCAAACTTGAATTGATCGTCAGTTAATTTTTTTGTGGCATTGACGTTAAAAACTAAAGTTCTTGCAACTATGGCCACACAGATAAAAAACAAAACTAGACGAAGTATTAATTTATGTTTATTCTCAGTAAGTGATCTTATCAAAAAAGATATTATTTTCATTTTTAATAGCTTCATGCATTGTTTTATCTAAAACAAACCTATATTTATTAACGACATATTATACGCACATTGTCACATTTTATGACAAATTGCTAAATCAGAATAACTCTATGAATTTCAATTTTTCTGATCATCTTAATATTTTATTAACACAGTACACGCTATCAACAATGATTGGCTGTAATTTAGTTTATATTGCAATCATCATTCACTTTTATAAAAAAGGGTTGAATTATCTGAATTTTTTTTTGAATCTAGTATTTTATTTTCTGTATTTTATTCCAATATTCATTTTTTCGAAAAACATAGCCACATTAAATTTTAACATGAGCGCACACACTTTATTGCTTTTTACGTTAGTCACACTAACTATGTTGTTCTACAGTGTATTAATTTTTTTCAAAAATAAATTAAACCAATCGCCCCGTCATATAAATATCTGAATCAAAGATTTTTGTTTTGATATTTTTAAGAATTTTTTTCTGTGACAACTGTTCTGTAGTAAGCCCATTAGTCCAACTTAACCCATTCGCTGACCCAATAATTGAAGCCGCAGTGAAAATATGTAATCGATCAATCAGATTTTCATCTAAGAAACTTGAATACGTTTTTGCTCCGCCTTC
>JAYUQO010000102.1:0-4688 GCA_043756765.1 Bdellovibrio sp.
TTTTTGAAATTAACGAAACAGATTTAATACACGCCGAAAAATTAGGTTTTAAGATCTGGAAGAATGATTAATACACTTTATCAAAAGATTTCATCTTTAATCGGACAAACACCACTTGTCCGTATTAATTCTTTATCAGATATCACTGGCAATAATATTTATGCTAAGTGTGAACACCTTAATCCTGGTGGCAGCATCAAAGATCGTACAGCTTTGGGGCTTATTCAAAATGCGATTAAAAATGGATTATTAAAAGCAAACACCGAAGTTTTTGAAGGCACTGCCGGAAACACTGGAATTGGCTTGGCGCTATTAGCTCATGAATTTAAATACACCTGCACTTTGGTTATGCCGAACAATCAATCCGCAGAAAAATATCATATTTTAAAAGCTTTAGGTGCTAACATCATCGCTGTTGATCCGTGTCCGTTTACAAATGAAAATCATTTTTATCATCAAGCCAGAATTAGAGCTTCTGAAATGCCAAATAGTTTTTGGGTGAATCAATTTGAAAACACGGCTAACTTTGATATTCATTTTTCAACGACTGGTCCAGAAATATGGCGGCAAACAGGTGGTCAAATTGATGCTTTTGTTTCTGCTGTTGGAACCGGTGGAACAATAGGTGGAGTATCCAATTACTTAAAGCTACAAAACCCCGCCATTCATATTCGCCTTGTTGATCCTATGGGTTCAGGGCTTTATTCATACTTTAATACTCAATCTTTTAAAGCTTCAGGCTCGTCGATCACTGAAGGCATCGGTATTATGCGCCTGACTGAAAACTTCAAAAAAGCTAAAGTCGATAGCGCCACCCAAATTAATGATGATCGAATGATGTCGATGTTAAACTATGTCGCTAAAAATGATGGTTTTATTGTAGGAACTTCAGCGGCTTTAAACTTAGCAGCAAGTTATGAATATGCACTTCAAAACAAGAATAAGAACATCAATATCGTCACTGTGATATGTGATTCGGGATTACGGTATGCGGATAAGATCTTTAATGAGGACTTCCTTAGATCTAAAGGTATTACATTAAGTAACATAATATAACTTATCAGAGAATGTATCTATCAAAACACGTGCTATTTAAGCGCATAATTACAAAGGAAACAGTATGAGACCCAATTTTTTTAGAAAACTTACTTCACACTTTGGAAAAAAAACAGTTTCAAATCAAGAATATGAAAAAATTAGAGCTCCATCAGATTACTCACCCTGGAACCTTGATAATGAATTTCAGCGTGTGTTGTCAGAAATTTCTGGATTTACATTGGTCGACAAGTTTCGCTGTTTTGAACTTTGGAAACTTGTCGAAGAATCTGCAAAACTGCAAGATGGTCATTTTATTGAAATTGGTGTTTGGCGCGGCGGCACAGGAGCATTAATTGCTCAAAAAGTTAAAAACTTGGGTTTAAGCAATAAAGTTTATTTGTGTGATACTTTTACTGGTATTGTTAAAACAACAAAGTTTGACACTTCTTATTTTGGCGGCGAGCACAACGACACAAGTCTTGTCTTAGTTAAAGATTTTATTTTTAATAAATTTAAATTAGATAATGTTGAAATATTAGAAGGAATTTTTCCAGACCAAACAGG
Source organism: Bdellovibrio sp. (assembly GCA_043756765.1). Taxonomy (GTDB): domain Bacteria; phylum Bdellovibrionota; class Bdellovibrionia; order Bdellovibrionales; family Bdellovibrionaceae; genus Pseudobdellovibrio. The sequence continues at coordinate 1,603 of JAYUQO010000102.1, forward strand.
TAACAAAGTAAAAGATTTAAAGTTTAGATTTGTTCATGTTGATGTTGATGTTTATCAATCAGCCAAAGACCTTGTCGAATGGATATGGGATAAAATGGTGCCTGGCGCCATTATGGTTTATGATGATTATGGCTTCAGTTCTTGTAGTGGTATAACTAAATATGTAAATGAACAAAGGCTTTTAAAAGATCGCTTGGTTATTCATAATTTGAATGGCCATGCCATTGTCATTAAGCTTTAAAAAATTTTGCTTTTACAATTAATCCTATTGGCAATTACCTAGTGACCACTTTGATGTCAACCCTGAGAACCCACCACCAATAATCAGGTCGTCGTAAGATCGATAACAAACTATTTTTCCACTTTCAGTTTTTAATTCTAAATCTAAATAATAAGTGCTCACATAACTTGGAATCGGAAAACAACCCATATGAACACAAGTCATTAAGTTAAAATCACGATCAGTTTTATCTTTTAAAACGTTAACCATGATGGGTTTTTTAACAGAACCTAATGTGATTTCTTGATCTTCAATTTTTACAACAAGTTGACCTAAATCAGTTACTGATAAATCTTTCGAATCTAAATCAATCGTTTTAAACGTCGTTTTTAGTAAAACCCCTTTATCATTAATAGAGATTTTCATAGCCGTTGCCGCTAAAGCGGTGTTCATCGTTAACATAATAAGTGTCGCTAAAATTGTGTTTTTCATAAAAGCACGCCTTTTTTTTAATTCCACCTATTAAAGCATAGCCAAAACCATTCCAAAATCAGACTTGGTTATATTTGATTTGAAGATGAAATGCTGACCATAGATTTTACATTAGGCCGTGAATAAGGACCTCACCCATACCTTCCGTAAGGGTATCGGTCACATTCGAAGAACACCATAAATTATACAATGGTGACCGATACCCTTAAAAGATCATGAGATACTGAGCACTTCGTAAAACGAGTTCTATCATATTCATAATTAAATTATAGACGATTTCAGGATCGAAAATCGGATCAAAATAGATTTTTTACAAGCAGGTAAGATAAATCAACACAATAGATATGCGAATAGATTGGCAATTAGAACTTTAACGACCTGGCAAAAGCCACATACCCTAGATTAAATGCCGGTTCATTTTCCTTCGCATAGAAAGGGAAAATAATAACCCCGTCCTCTGGCATTTGATAACTTCGTGGACTGTCAGTTAAAACTTCATTTTTTTTGAAGCTTTGAAAGCTGTATAAATTAGGTTTTAGTTTTAAATCTGCTTCTGCAGGAATAACTTCGTTTATATGATAATAATTTATTTGACGTGTGACTTGCGAATTAAAAATCTGATGAACGTCCAGTGTTTGAATGAGATTTTTCATCATCAATGCCCGTTCAATATTGAAACCACTTTGTCCGATTTCGATCACAAAGGCTGAAATTGAATGTGATTTTGCAAATTCAGTCAGGGTTTGACCTTCCTTTGAGAACCCTGAGTTAGGAAACGTCACTATCGGAAAGTCGGGCTTCATAATGTGTGCATAGCGAATTAACTTTTCATCTTCAGTCATGATCCAAAAAACATCTTTTGTAGGTTCACTTGTTTGATGTAGATCTAGTATCATTTGTAATTGATATTTTTCTTTTAAATTCAAAATCGCTTTTTGAACTTGCTGGGCGCGTTTTTCTTCTGAGGTTTTATTTTCTGTTGAAAGAAAACAGCGATTCAAATCTTTTTCAAGACAACGCTTGTTTTGAAGACTTGCTGGAATATTATTTAAAAGAAATGCGACACCCATACCCAAATCGTTATTGTTTTTAATATCTGTTAATAACAAATCAATAATTTCTAAACCGATCACTTCATTACCGTGAGTAATCCCCGTCACTAACAGATTAATTTTATTATTTTTTGCGGTTAAAGCAAAGCCATGTTCATCGATGTTTATATAATTTGGATGTGAACTAAAGTGTGATTTAAAAGTCTTAAACTGTTCAATATACTGATTAATTTGTTGGTTGATTTGCGCTTCTTCGTGCGACATTTACTTTTCCCTTAGGCTGCTTTTTGAATCTTTCTGCATACTGACACTTCTGACAAAGGTCTTGTGTAAGTACTCCGTTTTCGAATCCTGTTTTAATAGTCCTAGCATAATCTGATTTAAGGATTTCTTGCAAATTATTTTGGTTTAATGATCCTAATTTCAGAACTGCTTCTTTATCTAAACAACACGGGACAACATCACCATTTGCATGAATGGCGACTTGCTTACGAAGCCCGTAACAACTGCCCTGTTTAGATCTAATTTCTTGCTTGGGGTGCGGCCAAATAAATTCAGTATCAAAATGCAGATAAAGCTTGTGTTGTATCTTCTTAGATTTATTCATTTTAACATCTATATTTACGTTTAAATTCAACGAGTAGTGTTTTTCAATAATATCAAAAATTTGTAAATTATTTTGTTTTTGTGCCTGTGGGTGATCTAAATTCCAAAGACGTAAATTAATGTAATAATCTTTATTTAACTTTTCTGATTGATCACAAAAATAAAGGATTGGGCTTAAGTACTGCTCTAAAGTTTGTTTCTGCGGATTGGCAAAATAAGAATGCACTGAGAAATTAATTTGTTCAATACAGTTAGAAGCTAATAAGGCCTCTGTATGTCGTTTTAATAATGTACCATTTGTTGTTAGAAATATTTTAAGCTCTAACTCTTCACAGATTTTTAGAATTTCTTGAAACTGAGGATGACCTAAGGGCTCACCCATAAGATGCAGACAAACTTGTTTAGTTAATGGTTTAACTTGTTTTGCGTAGTCTTTGAATTTTTCAACAGAAATGATTTTTTGATCCCGTTCAACTTCAGGACAAAAGCTACACTGCAAATTACAGATATTACTAATTTCAATGTAAGCTCGTTCAAACATGCTATAATAAGTACCATGAGACATATTCAAATTAAAACGATTATCTTAGTTATTCTTTCAGTTGGTTTACAAGCGTTAGCACAAAAAGCGCCTAATTCGTCAAAGGTTCCCCCACTTAAAAACCCTAAGCAAGAAATTGCCTATTTAGCGGGGGGTTGTTTCTGGGGGATGGAAG
>JAYUQO010000103.1:0-4647 GCA_043756765.1 Bdellovibrio sp.
AAAATTTTTAGTATATGCAAAATCATAAAGAATAGCTCTACGTAATTTTGAACATAGTGAACAAAATACGCCATCTTTGACTTTGTCGATGACGATAGAATAAGTATCTTTTTCTAAAACGTGTAACATAATGCCTTCAGATTCAATCCATGTTTTAAACTGAACAGCATTAAAGCCAGGTTGTTTTTGATCTAATAACGCAGCTTCAATTGTAAAATCGATTTCAGCTCTTTTTCTGATTTCATCTAGAAGTATTGTCAAAATTGAAGAATCTTTACCACCTGAAACACAAACTAAAACACGATCATTATTTTTGATCATGTCGTATTCACATAAAGCCTGAGTAATTTGTTTTCTGATTTTTGTGGCCAACGGATGATTGCGATCAACTTTCGGTGCGGTGTTTGTTGTTTGGCTTTGTTGTTCGAAATCCATTTAGGCCTCTGGTTTTGGTTCTGCGATTTTTAAAACCTGTGTGGCTAATGAATAACCCTCTTGCTGTAGCGCCTGCAAGCAAAAGTTAAAGACTTTATCGCCAATAATAAACTGTTGCCCGTAGTCTTGAATAAAATATAGGGCCTTAATTGCAATCCAGCTTTCATTGACATCACTAACGTAGGCTAGGGGTGCAGGGATCGCACGCACGTCAGCAATGTGGGATAGGGTCTTTTCGATGATCTCTTTGGCTTTTTCAGCATTATCAGTGTGCGAAATTCGAAAAATTTGACTGCGCATAATGGGTTGACCCAGTGGGGAATAGTTCGAAATTTGCGACGAAGCCATAACTTTATTCGGTAAAGTTAAAATTTCGCCAGATAATCCGACAAGCATCGTTGATCGCCAAGATAATTCAGTGACTTTGCCAATTGTTTTTTGTGTTCCGTTTTGAATTTCTAACCAATCACCAATTTCAAAAGCGTGATCGATCTGTAAAGAAATTCCGGCAAATAAATTTCCTAAAGTGTCTTGCAAAGCTAATCCCAGTATTACAGAAAAGGCGGCCGATGTGGCTAACAGAGGTGTAAGCTGTAGTCCAAAAATATGCGACATCGACCAAAAACTAAGCCCTACAAATAAAATTAATGAAAAAATATTAACTAACAATAGCGGTACGCCAGCGGTCATAGATCCTAAAAATAAATACATCAAAACGTTAAGTCTGCAAACGCGAACAAAATAAGCCACACCAAAGACATAGGTTATTCCGGCTAAATAAGGCAGAATTTTTTTGATAAAAAAAGATCCATCCACTGAGTTATAAAGTAAAAGATAAACAGCATAAAAAAGTGTGAGTACTAAAAAATGACGGTTGATTTTTTTTAAATGCGTTTGAATATTTAAGTGTCGTTCATGGGTAACACGTTTTAATAAAAACTTATAAAACAGGTAAGTTCCGATGCCTAAGATGCCTAAAACGACATAAAGTTCAACATCAAGCACAGCATAAAGACTAAATGGAAATACATTCATGTTCATAGGCTTTAAGATATAGCGCAGTTAGCGTTTGTTGACTAGACCTTTTTGCCATTTCAAACTCAAAACCGTAGATAAATGTTCAGATAAATACTACAGTATTAGCTATGACGACAACATTGAAAAAACCGTACGGCATTTATTTTTTAGCAACTTTATTTATTTTGGCTCCGTTGGGTAATATTTTGATCAGCTTTTCTGGGGCGGGGATAGAAAATTGGTATCAACCACAAATTTTTTATTCATTGATGAAAACAATCACACCGATTGACTGGGCTTGGCTTTCACTCCTAATTATTACAGGAGCATTCTTATTTAAGCCCCACAAATTATCTTGGACATTAGCAATTATCACATTGTTGATTGTTTTATGCATTACTGCATTTCGGGTTTTTCAAGCGGATACGAATTCAATAGAACCCCATTTTTTAAAAATATTTTCACTCTTGTCGGTGATTATCACTCTGGGTGTTCTGGTCATTGCATTTTATTTTCGCTTTCCGTACCTAGACCGAAGATCAGAATGGCTTTCTGATAAAACCAGCGATGATCGTCGCGGTGATAAAGTTCGCGAAAGCAAAGGCCGACGTAAGTCTTAATGTAACATAAGTGTTTAAGTTTCTATTTTGAGACACCGATAACCCCCATTGATGGAGTATCTAAAATGACTGTAAAAACGAGTGTGAAATTCACAAGCATTGCAAAAAAAATAACGAGTTCAATTAAGGTCTTAGCAGTCATTTTGTCGATTTGGACAATGACTTTTTCAACAGTCGCCTTGGGCCTAGAATCTGAAAACAGACTTAAAGAAGCTCAGAATTTTATTCTTGATACGGGGTTAAGTAAAAAAACGACCTACAAAGAATTCTGGAATAAAACAAAACATCTGTACCCTGGTGAAGTTTACAAATCAGCGGAAAAATTTTTCTTAACTAACCCTAATGCAGTGATGCCAAAATTTTCTGTTCGTGAAGTGGCTAATTCTAAAGGTGAAAAAACGTTAGCGATGACAATCGACGGGGATGGAAAAAGTCACCAAGTTCAAATTTTAGGTCAGCCTGACAAGTGGGCTACTTTTGATAATGTAACGCTGACTCCTGCGGATTTTCATCATGTTGAAGCGACATTTAAAAAAGTTGAAAACGGATTAAAATCAAAAAACAAATCAGCGAAGCCCAATTCAGCTTTTCAAAAATTTCAAGGCTATCCAACAATTAACAAAGCCTCTTGGAAAAAATTGACACCGATCGAAAGAGCTCAGCATATCGTGAACTTAAGAGCGCTATGGTCAGCCTCTATTGAAGTTTTAGAAGTTAATGATAATTTAAAATCAAAAAAGAAAACTGAAACATCATCATTAGAAAAATGGAATATGTTTATTTCATTTTTAAACCAAGAAGCCATCGCAGCCACTGGTGTAGGTGATGCATGTATCGTTGCAGGTTACACAGGGTCTTATCAGCGTGGTAAAAATGGTTTAACTTGTAATTACCCAGTTGGCCAAGCGCGATCAAGTTGTAAAACGCCGTGTAACCCAGTGATTTATGGTTACAAAGCTGATGGTAATGAAATTTGCGTATCTAGTCGTGCAGAATTGCAAACAGCAACACACTGGAATGGGATCTGTGATAAAGCGTCGCCATTAACAATTAAAGAATTAAGTTTACCGCAACCAAAAAATGCAGTGAGAACTCAAGACTCATATAAATTCGCAGCAGAAAAAAACAGAGAAGAAGCACTTCTTCCTGAAAACAAAGCCGCTAATTTATTAAAAACAGAAGTTTACTTAAAAAGTATGTTGAATCAAAAAGGCAACCAAGCCGTTAAAGACATGTTTGAAAAAGGTGACTTTAACGATGAAATGCTAGCTCAACTTAAAAAAATTGAGAATCAATTTAACGCTGAAATAGTAACTGCACGTAATATTTGCGTGGGTGTATCTGATGGTTTAACTAAGCCAGATCCTAAGTTTTACCCAGCGTGTGATCAATTGCATAAACGATTTTTATTTGTCAGAGAATACTTACAAGAAAAATGTCCTAAAGAGCCTGTATCTACACTTAATGATAATTTAAAATGTGAATGTTCGAATGATAAAACAAAAGTTCTTAACCCAAATTCTAAAGACACTTGTGAAAAAGTAGTTGTTCCGCCACCAGTTGTTGAGCCTGCGCCAGCACCACCAGTTGACGAAAAAACAAACGATAACTTATGTGAAGATCACAGAAAAAATGGCTTACCTGTCGATGCAGATTGTAGATGTCCATCAGGGGTTTTTCCTTCAAAACCAGATAAGCTAGATCCAAACAGCAAATATCAATGCCCAGCAGAAAAAGAAGACAAAGCTTTTAATTGGAAACCATGGGCAATCGGTGCAGGAATTCTTGCTTTGGTTGCCTTCTTAGCTTCAAAATTTAAAAGCAAAGACAAGAAAAAGAAAACTCCACCGCCTCCAGTGTTGCCTCCAATTGATCCGCATCCACCAGTTTGTACAAATGTGTGCGAAGCGAATTCAACACGTAACAATACGACGTGTGTGTGTACACCGAATTTCAATCCAGATACGTGTGCAGTCACTTATGATGCGGAGGTTTGCCCGAATGAAGGTGGATCTGGCGATAGTTGCCCTAACGGCGATTGCAGCGGCGGCGTTCCAGGAGCTGTTGTTAATTAATTGAATAGTTATTTTAAATTAAAAGAGGTCAATGATGATGCTTAAGAAGATATTAAAGAAAATAAATGCTTTGTTAGTAGTGATCTCTTTATCGACGATGGTTCTTTCACCTGTAGCAATGGGTCGTGAGGCCGATAGACTTTCAAAAAAACAAGCTGAAAGCATCATTCAAGAACTAGGTTTGAATAAATCAATGACCTTGAATGAATTTTACAAAAAAAATAAGTATATATTTCCGGCTCGCGTACAAGAAGAAATGGAAATCTTAGTCAAAAAATTCGGCAACGAAAAAATGCCATCGATCGAAGTGGCAACAAGCCAAGGAAAAGACGGGGAAACGATTCCTGTTCTTCGATTATCAAGTGGAAATCAGTTGATGAATATTCAAGTCACTGGTGACGATAAACAGTTTGCTAAAGTTGATAACGTTTCATTATCACCTGAAGATATTGTTAATTTTGATGACATGTTTTTACGTTTATATAACGGGGATGATAAAT
>JAYUQO010000104.1:0-4623 GCA_043756765.1 Bdellovibrio sp.
CGCGGTGGTGAATCTCGTGGGCCTCGTCGTGATTATAATGACCGTGCTCCTTCATCAAGCGAAGGTTCAAGTGAAAGTCGTCCGCAATCTCGTTGGGGATTCCGTGACAGAAACGATCAAGCCCCTAGAAGTGACCGTGGCGCTGGTGGTTTTGAAGGCCGTTCTGATAGCCGACCTGCTGATGACCGTGGACCAAGAACTGATTCACGCCCCTCAACTGGTGGCACAGGTGAATCGCGCGGTTTCCGTGGCGCTGCCCGAAGCGGTAGCGGTGGTCGACCAGCAAGTGGTGGTTCACGTGGTGGACGCACAAGCCGTGGGCCTCGTGATGCTGATTCAGCACCACGAAGACCAAGATATTAATTAGAAAATGAAATTTTCTATCGATTCCGTAAGATTTACCGTAAATTTTACGGAATCGCTGGGACTCTGTTTAGTCTGATATTTCAATAAGAGGTGCATTTATGAAATTTTTAGCAACAACAATTATTCTTTTACTTTCCGTTAATTCTTTTTCGCAGACCAAGATGTCGAGCAAAAATAACTCTGATGAAACTTGTCAGACTAAAATTGCCGAAGTTGAAAACTTATTGCATGCTGATGGATCTGTTAAAGAAATTCCAAGATTTATTACTAAAAATGATGCAGCTATTGATTTTTGTTCATCAAGAAAAGGTGGCAAAGTGAAAGCCTTTTTAAAAAGTGGTCAGACTTTATGTAAAGATGCCCATTTCGCAAAAGATAAATTTCAATATGGAAGTTGTGTTTTGAAAGTATTGAAAATAGTTTTGAATACTAACCCAGATCGCGGCATGTAATTATTTTTTAATTCTTTTAACCATATCATTTAATGCCGTTGGTATTTCTTGAAAAAAATCAGCTTTTCTAAATTCTAATTCTCTTTCTAGATCACTTTGATTCTTTATTGCATCTAAATGCAACTGTAGTTTTTTAATTGGCCCGACAATTCGTCTTGAAACAAAAAATCCCCATATCAACATGACCAGTGATATCAACACACCGGCAACAATTACACTTTGGCTTAAATCAGTTTTTTGAATTTGGATAAAAACATAAAATGGATGACCTTCTGGCAACGACGATGTTTGGCCAAGTTCAGTCATTCTGCGAAAAAATAATTCCAAACCAATCCAAAAAATTGAAAGTGACACCATAACTGGAACAATAAGATATAAACCGAACTTATACTGAAATTCTTTGTTGATAATTAATTTTCTATTGATTTGTTTTTTTTCCATTTTAGGTCTCACTTTTTATTTTATGTTATACGGCCTTAGTCATTTAGGCCAGACTTTTCTTCAGCTAGCTTTTCATTCTGTTTTCTAGGAAAATTGACCACTGTTTTAACTGGAATCTTTTGACCAGACTTTAACAGCTTTGTGCTTAGATGTGGATTGTAGAAACGCAACAGATCTTTATCGTTATCAAAATCAGCTAACAACTGATCAAAAGTAATTGGTTTTTTAATTTTATATTGCTTGGTTTCTAATTCTTTATATTTGTATACAGGTTCAGGAAAATAAATATTCGCATGCGATTCGACATGAAGTGCCGCCAAAAACGTTGAATAAAAGTTCTTACTGGCAAAGCCTAATCCCTTTTTTGAATTTGAATTATTCACAAGAAAAGCAATATCATTCGAGTTAAATTTCTTAATGACTTTTCTCATGCTGCCAACACCGTGGTTGTAACCCGTTACAGCCAGTGGCCATGATTTTAAAATATTATAATTTTCTTTCAAAATAATAGCCGCTAACTGCGTAGAATAAACAGGATGATTTCGTAAGTCTTGCGATGGCGTCATATATTTATATTTTTTTGAAACTCGAGGCATAATTTGCCATAGACCACTGGCCCCAACGCTTGATTGCGCGTAAATATTAAATGAACTTTCAACAAAAACAATTCTTGAAAGTTCTTTAGGGATACCTTCTTTTTCGAAAATTTTTTCAATCATCGGCAAATACCGGCCTGAAATTTTAATGGCTTCAAGCATTCGGTCTTTTAGACCCATTTGTAAACGAATTTTTTTAATATCAATTTTATATTTAGCTGCTAAATTTCTTTTTTGTCGTTTGACTAAAATTTCTGATTCTAATTCTTTACGAATCGCAGACCATTTTTGATTGGCATAAACTTGCGTTAAATCAATTTCGCCTAATATAATTTCGGTGTCTCCGGCGATATGAAAAACACCTTGCTGAGTTGTGTACTGGGTGTAGACTTTGATCCAAAAATCCACATCTTTTTTTAATCCATCTGGAACTTTGAAAGTATCTGCAGTATACCCTTTAGCTGAATAAAGACTAAACTGCGGGGCTTGCCACGTTGTGGTGTTCACAATTGCATCCGCTAATGCTTTATTTTGTGTTTGGGCAAATAGATTTAAGCTAATTATTAGTCCGCAGAATACAGTAAAAAATAAATTGAATAGACATCGTTTCATAGACTATTTATCGGTGACTTTAATCTTAATATTTAGGGGCAATATTTAGATTCTATTTCGCCGACAGTAATAGTGTGAATAGTGAAACCACCAGTGTATTTTGTAGAATCCAGAGTTGTCCAATTCTCGCTATCTTTACTTCGATAGGCAAATTGTTGCGCTCCGGTACGTCCGTAAACATTTAGAATACCAACGTAAGTACGTGTTTTTGGGTTATATTGGCTCACTACGGACCACCACCGAGGCGGCATCACACCGTCAACCATAATAGGTTTGTTTGTCCAATTAATACCATCTGTACTTCTCCATACCTTAGCACTTGATACACTTACAAACTGAGACCCGTCAAAGTGAAGCTTACCCAAGCTAAACGGCAGTGTGTAGGTAGTCCATGTTTTTCCATCATTAACTGAGCGAGCAATGTAAGCAGCACCAGATACTGTCGCACTTGCTCTTAGAAAACTCTGAGAAACAATAATTCCATTCCCCTCAGCAAAACTACGCCCTTCTGTATTTGCTATATATGCATCGGGTATTACAGTCCATACTGTACCCTCATCATAACTAACCCCGAGTGCCGAGTTTCGTCCTGTAACAAATATTTTATTATTTAATTTAGTGACGGCTGGATAACTGATTTGAGTATTGACTGAGTTAATATTACTACTCACCAAGCGTGTCCAAATGCCGCCAAAATTACTGGATGCGTACCAGTTTTGGCCTTCAGTCACATGTAACACTAAATTCTTACCTACTGCTATACCACCACCCCATGAACCATCATGGACAATATCCCAATTAACACCGTCTCGCGATCGTCTTAGGCTTCCATTATATCCCCATCCAAAGTTTGCGAAAAAATATCCATCACCTGAGTCAATGCCTCGACTTGCAGTTGTAGAATGATCGTCATCGGGTGCACCTGCGTCTTTTCTGTCATTGATCCAAGTCAAACCATCATCACAAGACATTACCGTTCTTGCCCCATGACCACTGGCCATAAAAATGGTTTTCATTGTGCCACTTGCAGGTGGAGGGGGTGGCGTAACAACTGTATTCACAGTGTTTGTCATCACTGATTCAACTGAAACGTTTCCTGCTAAATCATACGCTTTAACTTTAAAAGTATTACTACCATCAATTGCCATTATTGCAACTGGGCTTGAACAAACTGCGTAGGCTGCACTATTCAGTGAACACTGATGTTCTTTAATTCCTGATCCCACATCAGTGCTTGAGAAAATAAAATTTCCTGATTTTGTACTACCAACAGACTGATAACTTGATGTTAGTGTTGGCTTACCAGGTACAACTGTATCAATTGTCCAATTGTAACTGACTGCTGATGATTGAACATTCTGGGCATTCTGCCCACGAACTTTAAAATTGTGCCCTGATGATGATAATCCCGTATAACTTTTTGGGCTGGCGCAAGCTGTAAAAGCACCGTTATCGATTGAACACTCATAGCTTGTGATTCCGATCCCAGAAAAACTAAATGATGCATTGGCGTTTGCAACTACAGCAGCTGGTGTCGATTGTAATGTCACTGTTGGCATACTTAAATCAACAGCCCAGTTATATGAATACACAGAACTGACATTACCTGCGCGATCAGTGGTTTTAATTTTAATATTGTGCGTACCAGCTGTAACGCCATTTAATACTTTAGGATTTGTACAAATAGCAAAAGCTGTATTATCGACAGAACATTCTGTAGATAAAATACCTGATAAATTATCCGCTGATAAAAAAGTAAATGAAGCGGTTTGTGCATTAGTAATACTGGCCGGAGTTTGTGAAATACTTAATGTCGGACCTGTCGCATCGATTCTGAAATTTCTTGAAAGTTCAAATATTTTTCCAGAAACCATTTCAACTATAACTTTTAAAACATAGTCGCCATCAGTTAGGTTATTAGACTGTACCGATTGACTTGAACAATCTTGTGAAGCCTGACTGCCAAGTTGGCATTTAATCGTTTTAATTGTTAATGGCTCTGCTGCCACAGAAAAGTTTGAAACCACGTTACGTGTGTTATACAAACTGGTTTTTTCAACAAATGAAATCTCTGGCCCAGGATCACCTGTTGATAAACTTGAATTTAAACTTTCTGAAACTAATTCAGAATTGATTTTGTTAGAACAGTTTTGAAA
>JAYUQO010000105.1:0-13256 GCA_043756765.1 Bdellovibrio sp.
TATTTTCAGTCTCTAATTCTTCGTTGTAAGTCGCTATTCTGATATTTTTTTCTGATGTTATAGTGAATTCATCTGACAAGGTTTTATTTTCAAAATACAGCTGATTTTTTTCTTGAATCAATTTTTGATTTTCAGCTTCATACAAAAGTAATTTTTTATAATTGATGTTTAGTTTGTTTTGTAGAGCTTCAATTTGCGATACAAGTTCTTGCAAAACAAGCGACGACTTCGTCGTCTGTGCATCAATAGTTTGGTTACTGGGCGTGTGATTGTATTCAGAGTTTCTGTCTTGATCTCTATGAATAATGTCTAAATGCTTAAGTTCAAAATCCATAACTTCCTCCTGAGGTAGCTGTAATCATGCTGTAACCATACTGTCTAATAGTCTCATGGCTGGACTAGACTAGAAATAGGTAAGACTCAGTTTAAATTGAAAACTAGACCTAGATCGGGCTTAGGTCCTGCGGATTTGCAGCCGATAAGTCCGTATATGGGTGCCTTGCAATCGAGTAATAAACGTATAATGAGTGAACTGGATATAAGTGATCTGGGTGTACCAGACACGGTCAGGTACAATGTTTTAACACTTGTTATTAACGAAGAATACGACCGAGCTATTAAGTATCTTAAAGACTATGCTCAGTTAGATTCGGCATATCCAAATTTCAAAGATAAAGTTGAACGTTACATTCGTCATGCCATTGATCTTGTGTTTGCTATAAGAAATAAACGTAATTTCCCAGGCATGAGCCTGCTTACTCGCAGTAAACAGAATGAAATACGTGAGCGGGTTCGTGAACATTTTCAAGACCTAAAAACAGTGATGAGAAAAGTAGAAGCCAGTCAGGAAGAGCTTCGTATTATTGATATTAAATCAACCACAATACTGGTTAAAGCTATTTGGTTCTCAGTAGTGATCGTGTTCATTTCAGCTATTATTATTGAAGTCGCTCAAGGTGTAGGTCATTCATTCGTTGAGGTCTCAAGCGACTATGTGGATGCATTTACCGAAATCGTATTTAATTATCTGGGTCTTAAGTAGTTAACCAATTATAACCAAAACTTAAGTACTCCACTCAGTGTTGTGCTATCAGCATTATCACCTTCATAAATAATGTATTTAGCTAAAGCACCTAAGCTTATGCCAGTGTCCCTAACTTCACCGACTTTAATATCAAAACCTAAAAGTGGAGCTGCCATCAGTGAGTTTACGCCGTCATTAGAAGATGCTCCGGCAGCTAATCCAATGTAACTGTTTCGAATGACCGGAATATCGCCACCAAAATTGTAAGTCCCTTTAGCCATCAATTCATCTCGTTGTTCATTGTCATAATTTGCATTTTCAAATGTCGTGTGACTATACATTAATCCTATGCTGTAGGGAATGTAGACTTGATAGCCAATGTCGAAGCCAATTTCTCCACCTGTTCTGTTAGAGCCTTCAGGTGTATTGGATCCAGCTTGGAAACCGATATGTGGTTCGTACTCTGAGGTTTCAGCAACCGCTCTGGGTGTTGTTAAAGTATTATCGGTCGTATCTTGTGACATTGCAGTTGCACCAAAAACGAGTGTAGTTCCAAACATAAGCGCAGTGAATAAACCATTATTTTTTTTCATGTAATTTCCTTTTCTTTAAGTTAATTTTTTTGAGTCATTAAAACAGCACTTCATTTTAAGATTGCAAGCAATGGACCAATCAATAAAGCGGTTGAGTAAGCTCTGATAGCGAATAGTCTAAACTTTCCCGAACTATCGGGGAGAAAAGGGACGAAGAATAGTGTTAATCTTTACAGAGAATTAATTGCTGTTTTTAATACTTCAATAAATTGACCGTAATCCAATTTTTTATTATTTAAGAAAATCGTGGGTGTACCTGAGATCTGAGCCGTACTTCCTTCAGCAGCTATAGATTTAATTTCAGCATAAGTAGCTTCAGACGTAGAGCACGCTTTAAGTTCTTCACCGTTCATACTGAATTGACTAGAGATTTCAGCAATAAATGCATTTAAATCAGTAATCCGCATTAAAGATTCTTGGTTTTCAAAAAGATTATCATGAACATTCCAGCCTTTTTGAAAAAGTTTTTCAGCACACAAAACTAACCCAGCCATTTGACAGCGCGAACCATCGCCTTTTTGAGTAACGCTGTTGTTACATAGTCCATCCAGTGGAAAAGGTTTAAAAATCAATTTCACATTCTGAGTATTACTAATGAAAGTTTTCAGCGTTTGCGAAGCTGCCTTACAGTGCGTACATTTAAAATCAGCAAATTCGACAAGTGTGGCCTTAGGACTGTTTAATTGGCCTTTACCAATACCTTTTGTTTCATCAAACGTTTGAATTTTTGCCACTTTCCATAAAGCAACTTTTTCAGGAACAACCTTATCAAGTTCACCCAAGCCATACGAGTTTTTAATCGTACCAGAAATAAACCAAGCTAAAACTGGAATAAATAACAAAGCCCCAACAAAGTTTTTTTCATTTGAAATAGATCCAAGTGAAAAGCGCCATGGGTTGTTTGCACTCAAAACGAAATAAGATATGACAAATGACAAAACATAACCAGCTATGCAAAACGGACAAAAAACTTTAAGATCAAAAATTGAAATCGCCAACAAAACGACAGAATATAGCGATGAAAATGTTGTGATAATTTTGATGATAGATACATATTCATCACTTTCTTCAAACCAGCCAAATTTTAGAAATAAAAACTGAAGAAACATAATGATTGCATAGCTGAACCCAAGAGCCGCTATAGGGATAGAAAAGATTTCTGCATACTGGCTAAGAGCCGCCGTATCGCAATTGACTGTTTGGCTGACTTTACAGAATGAATCACCGGATAAACCCATTTTTGTCATATAGTGGTGAAATGTTAAATAAGCGAATACCGCAATCGAAAGTCCATAAGAAATAAGCAGTTTGTTTAATTTGTTTGTCATAATACTATCTTTTTATGAATAGTCGTTGAAATCAAGCAATGATTTATTAATATAATGCAATGTCGACATCAAGCAAAAAAAAAGCACAGTATCAGTATTATCAAAAAATTAGAGAACGAACCGAATCTTTGCTTGGGTCAAGATCAACAACACTTAAAAAATATGAAAAAAAATATGACCAAGAGCTTTTAAAAGCAAAATGGCAAGTCGGCGATAAAACAGATTTTTTTAAATGTCTAAAAAAACACGAAGTTATATTAGTTGGGGATTTTCATGCACAGGCCCAATCGACACGTTCATTTTTAAGAATATCAAGAAAACTGGGTGCGAGTCATATTTGTTTAGCTTTAGAATCAATCCCGTCTGAACATCAGTCAGCACTTGATCAATATATTCAAGGCGATTTAACAGAAAAAGATTTTTTGAAAAAAATAGAATGGAAAAAAAATTGGGGATTTCCTTGGGAATACACGCGGCCACTTTTAAAATGGGCGATTCAGCATCAAGTTCCTGTTGTGGCGTTAAATTCAATGAAACAAAAAAAACTGAACGACCGCGATTTATTTGCTGCTCAAATCATATTGAAAGCCAAAAAAAAATATCCTGAACGACAAATTTTAGTGCAGTTTGGTGATTTTCACTTAGCAGAATCACATTTACCTAAGATGCTTAAAAAATTAAATAAAAAAATCAGCCTAATGACAGTTTTACAAAGCCCTGAAGAGTTATTTTTCAAAGTACTCAATAAAAATGATTATAAAAATGATATCAGTCAAATTGATTTTATTAAGATGAATAATTCGCGCTGGGCTATTATGTCAGTCGTGCCGTGGGTGAAGTGGCAAGATTATTTGTTATTTTTAGAAAGTGGCAAAGATAAAAAAATTGAAATTGATGATTTTGACATGACTGATCACGTGGCGCAAGCTGTTCAAGTGATCAGCGAAGCTTTGCAAAAAAATGTAGAGACCAGTGCTTTAAGTATTTACGCTGTAACTGACGATCAGATTTTTGATCAGGTAAGCCTTCTACCACAACCAAGTCGAATGTTTTACAAACAGCAAATGATTTCAGGCCAGTCGTTTTACAGCCATGAATTGCAGTCGGGCTTTGTAGCCAGAACATCAATGAACCATATATCGCGAGTCGCAGCTCAGTATTACTTGTATAAAAAGGGACTGTATTTAAAAACACAAGTGCAGTTTAAAAAAGATTTCACGAAAATGATTTGGTATGAAATGCTTGTTTATTTTTTAACTAAAATAATTAATCCAAAAAGAAAAGCCAATACTTTAGAAGATATCCGTAATGCGATTAAATCAGAAAATTTTGTAGATTTAGGTAAGGAAGCTTTAGTGCTTTCAATTGAACAAAAATTTAATGAATTAAAGTATGTGTCGACGGGCATGATCGCAATTGCAAAGTCTCAGCGGAAAACGATCATTAATAAGCGAAGTTATTTTACGGCAGCCCAAATTTTAGGAGGCATGCTGGGTGAAAAAGTGTATGCAGCTTTTCAGAGAAAAATTTTAAAATGGCCCGAACAAGAAAACTTCTTGTTTCAGAATTTAGAGCAGCCTCATTTTGATAAAAAGTACTATGAATATATAGAAATTATTGATTCATGGCCGGTGTCTATGAAAAGTAAGTTTGATCGCTTTTAGTCATGGCCGTTTAGCAGTTTATTTGTCTACAAGAGTTTTAAAATCTTTTCCAGGTTTAAAACGGGGAATTGAGCACTCAGGAATTTTATGAGTTTCGCCAGTTTTTGGGTTGCGACCCGTTTTAGCTTTGCGAGATTGCTTAAGAAAAGAACCAAAACCGACCAATTTAACTTCTTCACCCTTAGAGACAGTCTTTTGAATGACGTCTAAGGTTGTATTCAATAGTGTCTCAACTTGAGACTTTGCTAAGTTTGTTTTTGTCGATACAGCATGGATCAGTTCGGATTTATTCATTCATTAACCTCAGAAGAAATTTAAGCTATTACTGACTGTCCGTGACGTCATCTTTTTTTGCATGACATTAAACAATTTCTTAACTTTAGTCTGCATTTTGCCGAAGAATTAAGTATGAAACGCAGTTACCAATACCTTATTATGTGTTTATGTCTATTTTTTGCACTCTCGTCATTTTATATTTGTTTTGACATTTATATCAGCGGTTCAGAATTTGACAAAAGAAAAATCGAATTTTTATCAAAAAAATTAGAATTAAAAGAACTTGAAGTCCAGTTAGTAAAAACTCAGTCATTGGATCTCAGTCCGCAAGCGCGGGGTATAGCTTCTATTCCTCAAGCTGATATCGACACCTCTAAATATTACTTTACACAGATTAAAACATTGAAAAAAAATAATAAACCAACAGAAGCACTGCGAATTGCCGAACTTATTAAAAACACATCAGCTGACCCTAATACATTAGCCCGCGCAGAATACGAAAAAATGGCGCTACAGTGTCGTGATTATAAAGTGAATGAAGAATGTATGAAAAGTGTAGATTATTTAGTTTCACAATTCCCGGATACAGTATGGACGGGCTACAGTTTAGTTTGGCTTGCAAAAACTTACAAAAAAGCACGAAGACAAACAGACTTTAAGGAAATCGTAGGTCTAATTAAAACAGACTTTAAACATTATCCTGAAGTCAAAAAATACGCACAAAGTTTAACAGTTGAATGAGGACGGAACAAGTCATGCTTCAATTTAAAGGATTACTTTTCATATTTTTAACTTTTTCGCTTCAAGCAGCGATTGGTTATTCATATCCTTTAATGATGCCTGAGAATTGTTTGCAAAATCAAAAAAAACCATGCCTTGTTAAATTTCAAAAAAATGAAAAATTAGATTATAAAAACATCGTTATAACGGCGTCTCAAGAATCTGTATTAAAGATCACTGATTTTAAGATGATGACTGTAGGGCTTAATCATGGGCGCCTTATCGTTGAATTTAAAAAACCAGAGGCTAGCCTAGAAATTGAGACGTTGACCTTTAAAGATGGCCCTATGTACTTAGAGCGTCACGGAAACGGAATGATTGTCATTAGTGGTGAGACTTACAAACGGATAGACCTGAATGATAAAGTAGTTAAAATATCAGTTATGGATAAAATGGCGTTTATCGAACATCTATCAAAATATTATTCAAATAAACAACAGTTTAAAACTGTTTTACGTCAGATTTTCCCGACTTATTTATCGACTCATCAGGCTGAAGTCGAGCATCAAAAGAAACAACTTCAACGTTCAATTGCTTCAGTTGAATATCGCGAAGAGCAAGAGCGATTAAAACAAGCAGAAATAAAAGATCAACAAAAAAAGAATAGAGATCTATTTTTTCAGAGGACTTTTAAACAATAACAATTTATGCTGATTTCATGTTAGCAAATCGTCGTGCAAAAATAGTCGCAACAATCGGCCCAGCCACAAAAGATGAACACAATATTGTGAAAGCTATACAAGCCGGAATGAATGTGGCGCGTTTAAATTTCAGTCATGGTACGCACGAAGAACACTTTGCGGTGATTCAGCATATCCGAAGAAAATCTATCGAATTACGGGCGCCTGTGACGATTCTTCAAGATCTACAAGGGCCTAAGGTTCGTGTTGGACTTTTTGAAAAAGGTTCCATTACACTCACTGAAAATGAAATTGTAACAGTCACGATTGAGGACGTTCTAGGTCGCGAAGGACTTATCCCCAGTGATTTTAAAGAACTTTGCAAAGCGGCTAAAAAAGGAAATCGAATTCTTATTGATGATGGTTTGATTGAATTAGAAGTCACCGAAGTTGGTGAAAAAGCATTAAGAGCGCGAGTTATATATGGTGGATTACTTAAAAACCGAAAAGGCATGAATTTACCAGGTGTGAATCTTCCGGTTGAACCGATGACTGATAAAGATAAAAAAGATTTAGAATTTGGTTTAGCAAACGGTGTTGATTACGTGGCTTTAAGTTTTGTAAGGTACGGTCGTGATATCAGACAGCTTCGTGAGATGATCGATGCTAAAGGTTCACAAGCCAAAATCGTAGCTAAAATCGAAATGCTAGAGGCCTTAGATAATTTAGAAGAAATTATTCGTCTAAGCGATGTCGTGATGGTGGCCCGTGGGGATTTAGCTGTTGAAATCGGGCAATCCAGATTGCCAAGTTGTCAAAAAAGAATTATTTTAATGTGTAATCAAATGGGTAAGCCCGTGATTACTGCTACGCAAATGCTTGATTCAATGGTGGAAAACCCGCGACCAACCCGCGCTGAAATCACAGATATCGCAAATGCAGTTCTAGACGGAACTGATGCATTAATGTTGTCTGCAGAAAGCGCTTCAGGAAAATATCCATTCAAATCAATTAGAACAATGCACGAAATTATTCTTGAAGTTGAAAAAAATGAAGAAAATTATTATAAAATTTCTTTAGAACATGAACTGTTAAGTACTCCAGCGTCGATTGCAGCCAGTTCGGCTTTATGTGCGTTGAAATTAAATGCATCAGCCATTGTATGTTTAACAACATCTGGAAGAACAGCGCAGATTATTTCAAGTTTTAGACCGAAAGCTCAAATCGTTGCAATCACCACAGATATCGAAGTTTTAAATCGTTTAGAAATTTTATGGGGCTTGCAAACTTTAGCTTTAAATCAATACACTTCGTTTAAAGAAATTATTTCTCAAGTTGAAAAATTACTCATTGAAAACGGATTAGCTAAAACTGGGGATAAAATTATATTTACTTTAGGTCAACCAGTCGCTGACAAGGGTAAAACAAATTCGCTTCACGTGCACACGCTGGGCGGCGAAGAATTTGTAAAATTAAAACCCGATTATCTGCCGCTCAGATTTAGTCCACTCAAAGAAATCCAATAGCAAGATATTCAATAGTTAAGCCTAAAACTAAAATTAAAAAACCATCGCTTTACAATCTGGGGCAATTTTAATTTTGCCTTCAGTAGCTTTAACAACTTGTTCTGGCGGCATATCCGGAGCGTATTCACGTAATACAAAACCATCATTTGTAATATCAATCACACCGTAGTCAGAAACAATTTTTTTAATACAGCGAACGCCAGTTAAAGGTAACGTGCATTTTGTTCTTAATTTAGAATTTCCTTCTTTGTCAGCATGTTGCATAGCTACAATTACATTTTTAGCACCTGCCACTAAATCCATAGCTCCGCCCATGCCCTTGACCATTTTTCCTGGCACCATCCAATTAGCGATTGATCCCACTTCATCGACTTCCATGGCGCCAAGAACTGTTAAATCAATATGCCCACCGCGAATCATTGCAAAGCTATCGGCTGAACTAAAAAAACTTGCGCCTAATGCTGTCGTGATCGTTTGTTTGCCAGCATTGATTAAATCTGCGTCTTCTTGGCCTTCAAAAGGGAATGGTCCCATACCTAAAAGTCCATTTTCACTTTGTAACATAACAGTTTTTACTGCTGGGATATAATTTGCAACTAAAGTAGGAATTCCAATTCCTAAATTAACGGTGAAGCCGTCTTGAACTTCTTGGGCAATTCGTTGGGCAATTTGTTCGCGTGTTAATGGCATAAAATTAACCCTTCCTAATAGTACGTTGCTCAATGCGCTTTTCGTAATTTTGACCTTGAAAAATTCTTTGAATATAAACACCAGGTGTATGAATTTGGTCAGGATCTAAAGTGCCTACGTCGACAAGTTCTTCTACTTCAGCCACAGTGATTTTTCCAGCTGTCGCGATCATCGGATTAAAATTTCTAGCGGTTTTTCTGAAAATAAGATTTCCGAATTTATCACCTTTCCAGGCTTTCACAAAAGCGAAATCTCCGGTGATTCCTTTCTCTAATACAAATTCACGATCATCAAATTTTCTAATTTCTTTTCCGTCAGCGATTTTTGTTCCTACACCAGTCGGGGTATAAAAAGCTGGGATACCCGCACCACCGGCACGAAGACGTTCAGCTAATGTGCCTTGTGGGCAAAATTCTAATTCTAACTCACCAGACATAAATTGTTTTTCAAAAGTTGCATTTTCGCCGACATAACTAGAAACCATTTTTTTAATTTGACGAGTTTTTAAAAGTAATCCTAAACCAAAATCATCAACACCTGCATTATTAGACACACAAGTGATATTTTTAACCCCGGAATCGCGCAACGCTGCAATGCAGTTTTCAGGGATACCACATAAACCAAAACCACCCACTAAAAAAGTCATTCCATCTTTTACGCCGTTCAGTGCTTCGGCTGCATTTTTATAAACTTTTTTTGACATATCTATTAAACTTTCTCAATCACTACAGAAACGGCTTCACCGCCGCCGATACATAACGTAGCTAAACCACGACGAGCATTGCGGGAATGTAGTGCATGAATCAATGTTGTAAATATGCGGGCGCCACTAGCGCCAATCGGGTGACCAATGGCAATGGCTCCGCCATGAACATTTATTTTTTCCATTGGAATTTCTAATGATTTTTGAGCAGCCATTGTGACATTCGCAAAAGCTTCATTGATTTCAAATAAATCAATATCACTGATTTTTAACGACGCCATTTCCAATGATTTTTTTATAGCGCCTACAGGTGCCGTTGTAAAATATTTTGGATCTTGAGCAAAAGTGCCGTAAGAAACAATTTTAGCCAGCGGTTTTAAATTTCTTTTTTTAGCTTCACTTTCTGACATTAAAACTAATGCGGCTCCGGCATCATTAATTTTTGAAGCATTTGCTGCTGTGATTGTTCCATCTTTTTCAAAAGCAGGTCTAAGTCCTGGCATTTTATCAAACATCGCTTTTGTTGGTTCTTCATCAACTGAAACTGTTTGTGGGCCTTTTTTACTTTCGATGACTACATCAGTAATTTCTGATTTAAATAAACCAGCAGCTTGTGCAGCATGCGCTTTCTTATAAGACTCTACCGCAAATTGATCTTGGGCTTCGCGTGTGAAAGAAAATTCGCGCGAACAAATTTCAGCGGCATTTCCCATATGAAAATTATTATACGGATCCCACAGGCCATCTTTAATCATTGAATCGACCATTTGCACTGAACCCATACGGTATCCACTGCGTGAGTTTTCAAGTAAATGTGGTGCCATCGACATATTTTCTTGCCCGCCAGCTATCACAATTTTTGCGTTTCCTAAACGAATTGAATCAGAACCTAACATCACGGCTTTTAATCCTGAGCCGCAGACTTTATTAATAGTTAAACAGTGTGCTGAATTAGAAATTCCAGCAAAAAGGGCTGCTTGTCTGGCGGGGGCTTGGCCAACACCAGCTGTTAACACTTCACCCATGATGACTTCTTCGATGTCAGAAAATTTAATTTGAGCTTTTTCAATGGCTGCTTTGATCGCAATAGAACCTAATTTTGGTGCAGCGATTGTAGATAGCTGACCTTGAAAACTTCCGACAGGTGTTCTTTGCGCAGAAACTATGACTACATTTTCCATACGATGGACTCCTTTAAAAACATAACACTATCATGAAAAAAAAATGATTCAATTAAAGCTGTTGACAGCTTCTATGATATATCGCAACGCTATTTCTAACTCTAACAAAGATAGGGTGGAACAAACATGGCAAAAGCTAAGAATAAAGCAAAAGAGAATAAAATCGTGAAGAAAACAGCTAAAAAAGTAGCAAAACCTGTTGCTAAGTCGAAATCATCTGCTAAAAAAACAGCAAAAACTGTTGTTACAGCAAAACCAGTCGCAAAAAAAGACACAAAAACTGATGTTAAATCGCTTATTAAAAAAGCAACAGCATTAGTTAAATCAGTTGTTAGCAAAGATGCTAAAAATAATTCGACATCTGATGTCAAAAAAGATGCTAAGCCTGTGGTGGCAAAACCACATACAGCAAAGCCTGCAAAAGTTGACGCTAAGTCTAAGAATAAAAACAAAAAAGTCGAGAAAAAAGAAGATTTCGATGACGGCTTAACTTTAGATGATGATTTCGGTGATTCAGAAATTTCTGATTATGAAGACGACTTAAAAAGCGTTGAGGAAATGGATGAAGAAGAAACACTAGAAATATCCGATGATGATGATGAAGAAGTTAAAGACGAAGAAGTCTATCTAACAGATTCCGAAGGCCGCAGACTGTGTCGTGTTCGTGATTGCGATCAAGTTTCAAATGTCGAAGGCTACTGCCGTTATCATTATTTATTACTTTGGAAAAAAATCCAAATTCGTAAAGTGATCCTTATTGATGGTAAACTTGAAAAGTATGTTGAAGATTTAACTGCAAGATACCCAGATAAATTTCTAGAAATGATTAGAAAAGATTTAAAAACTGAAAAAGATTTCTTATCTGTTATTCAAGAACTTGAAATTGATGAATCAGCGATCAACGAATTGGATAACGCAGACGATGATCAACAATCATTTTCTGATGAAATCCGTGGAATCGGTGATGCGCCTACTACTTTAGATGACGACGGGGATTACTAGGTCTTGAATTTAAAATTCAGTTTCCAGCTTAATTTTCAAAATCGTAAAACTCTTATCTTAGAAATGGGCCTGTTTATAACGGGCCTTTTTTTATCGATCTTGATGTTTAAGACCTTGATGATTCACACAGATAACACACAGTTGATGGATAAGGTTGTAAAACTTGTTTTAACAGGGGAATGGACTCATCATGGTAATGCGGCCACTAAAATGGGATCGCTTCCAGGAAGCTTTCTAACTGTGATCACGGCCCTTCCGATGCAAATTTGGTTTAATCCTTATGCGGCTTGTTCAGTGATCTTATTATTTCATGTGATGAGTTATTTTTTGTTACGTCAATTAGGCAAAAAATTATTCCCTTCTGACTTTAGTCCCTTGGCTTTTGTTATTATATATTGGTTAAACCCTTGGCGGGTTGAGCAATCAGAACTTTATAATCCAGGATATTTGTTTTTATTTTCAGCTATTCACGTCTACACAGCCTACTTGATGCATCAAAGAAAAAACTTTTGGGCTACACTGGCTCATGTACTATGTATCGGCTTTTGCTTTCAGGTTCACTTTTCTGTTTTAATTATCGGGCTAAGTAGTTTGTATTTATTCCTCAGAAAAAAAATGAATGTTAACTGGTTTGGATTTTCAGTAGGGGCAGTTGTTGTGATTTTGTCATTAATTCCGTGGTTACTTGAAAAACTAAATGGTGGTAATGAATCACTACAAACCCATTCAGGGGCCTATTTAGGGCGAAATTTAATACTGGTTTACCCTGTGATCAAATCAATTATTTACTTTTTTAGAATGGGTTCGATGTACTTTGGTCGTCATATTTTTTCAGAAATTAATTTTACTTGGATCACGGTTGAATATCTTAAGTTGGCTGTTAACTTTATGTTTCACATTTTAAAATGGGTTTTAGCAGCGGGTAGTTTGTATTTTAGTTTTAAATGGATCGGAAGTTATTTAAGAAATGTCGTTAAAATTAAAAATTCTGAAAAATCTTTCACAGAAATTTATTTTTTAAGTTTATTTTTAGGCGTAGTTGGTGCAGCAGCACTTTCACCGGTTGAATTTAATCACTGGCATTTAATTCTGGTGTTTCCAGCAATAGCTTTATATACGTCAGTTTTTGCTAGACATCACATACAATCTAAAAAATATATTCTATCAACTTTAGCCGTGGTTGTTATTATTTGGAATTTGTTTGTAGCTTTAGGTAGTCGATCACATTCGTTTAAAAATGATTATTCGCGGGACTTTAAAATACATTATCAGTTAATACAATAGTAGTCTAGTTCAGATGTAGTCTTTTGAATAAACAAAATAATTATTATAGCCTATTATCATATGAAGTTGCATGGAAGAATATACAAACTAAATTTGTCATTTGCACTGTTCGTTTCTGTAGTGACTGTCTTGTTATTTGGTATAATCAACTTATTGATTCAGTCATATCGTGCAGACAACATAGAAATTGCTAACAAAGTTAAAATAATTGTAGAAGAAGAATTCCATAAAAACATATTTGGCTTACAAGGCACAAAAGGTTTTGTTCTAGCAAAAGAATTTAAATTTAGTCATCAGGAATTCAGTGGTTATGCTTCATCCAGAGAATCTTTTGCTAATTTTCCTGCAGCAATGGGATTCGGTTTTATTCGTGCTGTCAAAAGCGGTGAAGAACTAGCTGCTTATATAAAAACTAATAAATCATATTTTTCAATTTATCCAGAAACAAATAACCAATTAAATATGATTATTGAAGTTATCGAGCCCGTACAAAAAAACAAAAAAGCGTTAGGACTGAATGTCGCATTTGAAGAAAACCGAAAAAATGCAGCTATGAAAGCTGCGCTAACAGGCCAAGCTTCCCTG
>JAYUQO010000106.1:0-4583 GCA_043756765.1 Bdellovibrio sp.
GCTATAGGGTTCATTATGCAAACAACTTAAACTGTTTTCAAGTATGAATCAATCACCTTTCGGGCGTTAATATGGGCTTTAAGCACAGATAGAAATATAAAAACACCACCGGTCTTACGGTCTAAAAATAAAATATCTTTAGGCGGAGTTCTGAGATCAAAATTCTTAAATTGAATAGCCTTTTTAACGACTCGGGATGGTAAATCTGTTTTAGCCCATTGGTAACGTCCATCCGTATCTACCTTGCCAGCTGTGTTTCGTGAGTCGTTAGCAGCCCAAAAGGGTTCGACAGTTTCATCACAAAAAGTTGTAAATGCTTTAATGTAGTCTTCTTTATCGGTATTAATTATAAAACCAAGCCCTTTAGCGCCAGTAAAAAACAGATCACGGTCGCCAACGATAGAACCCTTAATCATTTTTTTGTAAGACTGCATAAAGGCTTCAGGAAAACTTCGACAAGCCCCGAAATCAAGTAAGACCAAACGATCTTCACCCAAAGAATCAATTTGTACTTTGTAATTACCCAAATGGGGATCGGTTTGCACAAGATTCCAAGAAAATAGTTCTTTGAAATACAAATCAATAAAATTTTCAGATAAACGATTTCTGCGATTTTGTGATAAGCTTTGCACTAAAACGTGATCAGCTTTAAGGCCTTCAATATAATTTGTGGCAAGAACCTTTGATGTCGAATATTTAAAATAAACCTGTGGGACTACAAAACGGGGATCATCACCGACAAGCAGTCTGTATTTTTCTGTAAGCTCTGCTTCAAGAGTGTAATCTAATTCTTGTCTGAGCATTGATTTGATTTCTTCAAACACCGAATCAAGATTTATTTCAGAGGGAATTAGTTTTGAAAATTGCAGTAAAACTTTTAAAGATTTAATATCAGAATCAATGGCATTTTCTAATAAAGGGTATTGAATCTTCAAAGCTATCTTTTCACCAGTTGTTTTAATTACAGCAAGATGAACTTGTCCCATAGAAGCTGATCCGATAGACACTGGGTTTATATCCAGTTCGGCTATTAACTCTGCATCTAAATAAGTTTCAAGATAAGACTTCATCTGCGCCCACTCAACTGGAGGAGAATCAGCCTGTAGTTTTTTTAAAAACTCGTTGGCCTGAGGCGGTAAAAAGTATTCGCCATACATCGAAAGCATTTGACCAGCTTTCATGAGCGATCCCTTAAGTTGTCCTAATTCTTTAGTCATTGATTCTGCCTGATCAGTGACGTACTGATCAAAATCTTGGCCTGTGGCTTTGTGAGCTGCGTATTTAAACCCAGCGTTTAAACCCATTTTAGCAACACTCATCGTGCGCTCAAATAGCGAGCTTTTAATTTGTTTGAGCTGAGTCTTAGTATGAGGTTTTGAATCGTTGTTGTCTGACATGTCTAGTGTATGATTATATTCAATATAATCAACTCTTGATAGGATATTCTGAAAGGACTAGCAGATGACACAAAACACCTCAGAAATAACCTTATTTTGGTTTCGTCGTGATTTAAGACTGTATGATAACGCTGGTCTTTACCATGCATTGAAAGAAAACAAAAATGTTTTACCTTTGTTTATTTTTGATCAAAATATTTTAAAAGTGCTGCCTAAAAATGATTTGCGTGTTCAATTTATCCATCAAGTACTGGCTAAAATGCAAATCGAACTTAAAATTAAAAAAACAGATTTACTGTGTCAGTACGGAGACCCCGTAGATATATTTAAAAAACTATCTGAAAAATATAAAATTAAGTCTGTTTATACAAATCATGATTACGAACCACAAGCTTTAGAGCGTGATCAAAAAGTAAAAAAATTATTAGAAAAAAATTCTATTGATTTTAAAACATTTAAAGATCAGACCATTTTTGAAAAAAAAGAAATTCAAACTGATATGGGAAAACCATACACGGTATATACTCCTTACAAAAAAAAGTGGCTGGCTTCATTAAATGCTTTTTATTTAAAAGCCTACCCAGTTGATTTGTACGAAGGCCACTATTTGAAAACAAAATCAGTTGACGACACATTTGAAATACCGACTTTAAAAGACATGGGTTTTGAAAAAATTGATTTTATTTACCCGGAAGAATTAGTTGTCCAAAAAGTTTTAAAAAAATATGCTGACACCCGAGATTACCCCTTTTTAGATCAAGGGACTTCAAAACTGGGCTTGCATTTACGTTTCGGAACAGTGTCGGTTCGTGAACTGGCTAAGGAAGCTAAAAAGCATTCTGACGTATGGCTCAGTGAATTAATATGGCGTGATTTTTTCATGCAGATATTATGGAACTTTCCGCACGTGGTGAAAGAAAGTTTTAGACCACAGTATGAAAAAATAAAATGGCGTAATGAGCCCGAAGAAATTAAAAAATGGAAAAATGGTCTGACGGGTTACCCCATAGTTGATGCAGGCATGCGGGAATTAAAGGCCACAGGACATATGCACAATCGCGTGCGTATGGTGGTGGCCTCTTTTTTGACTAAGCATTTATTGCATCACTGGCTAATCGGCGAAAGATATTTTGCTGAAAAACTTTTAGATTATGATTTGTCGGCAAACAACGGGAACTGGCAATGGTCGGCAGGAACAGGTTGCGATGCCGCTCCATATTTCAGAGTTTTTAATCCAGAATCGCAAATTGAAAAATTTGATCCAGATTATATTTATACTAAAAAATGGGTTCCTGAATTTCAAACAGACAAGTATGTTAAGCCTATGGTAGAGCATACTTTTGCAAGACAGCGAGCTTTGACAGAATTTAAGAAAGGTCTTGAATCATGAAAATTTTGATCACAGGTGCTACAGGTTCAGTTGGTAATTATGTTGGTCGCAAATTATTTAAACAGGGACACAGCTTAATTGTTGTTAGTCGGTCTGCCAAAAAAGCCAAAATGCAGTTAGAATTTCCTGCTGATATTATTGAAAAAGATCTCGTTTCAGAAGAGCTTTCCACAAATGATTTCAAAGATGTCGATGTGATTATTCATCTGATGGGTGAAACTGTCGATGGCAGGTGGAATGACAAGAAAAAGTTGGATATATTGAATTCAAGAATTCTAAGCAGCCAGAATTTGATTAAAAATTTACCAGCTAGCATTCAAACGGTTATTTCTGCATCGGCACAAGGTATTTACGGGGATTCAGGGGATTTAGAATTATCTGATTTAAAATCACACACTGTAGCTAAAAATGATTTTTTAGCTGATGTTTGCGAGAAATGGGAAGCTCCGTTTAAATTGTTAAAACAGCGTACAGTGCAATTGCGAATTGGTATCGTGTTAGATCCACAGTCTGGGGCTTTGAAAAAGATGATTCCTCTTTTTCAAAAAGGTCTAGGCGGCACATTAGGGTCAGGCAAACAGTACATGAGCTGGATTGCAATTGATGACTTATCAGATATTATCACCACCGCCATTGCGAATTCAGATTACAGAGGGGCTATTAACTGTTGTGCTCCTGAAAATGTAACCAATGATCAATTTACCACAGAACTGTGTAAAGCTTTAGACGTTTTTAAATCAGCGCCAGTTCCTGAGTTTGCCTTAAACATAGCGATCGGAGAAATGGCGAAAGTTGTTTTAGGTTCTATTCGGATGAAGCCAGATCAGTTAATTAAAAATAAATATCATTTTAAGTATTCAAAGCTTGAAGATTATTTTGAAAAAAATCTTCAAGAATTTAAAGACGGGCATGGTTTTTTGTCAGTGAAACAGTATTTATCAAAAGATACTGAATCGATGTTTCAGTTTTTTGGGCAAGCTCAAAATTTAGAAAAAATTACTCCGAAGACGTTAAATTTCAGTATTGTTAAAATGAGTACAGCCGAAATCGAAAAAGACACATTGATAGATTATAAATTAAAAATTCATGGTGTTCCGATAAACTGGAAAACTCTTATCGTCGAATGGAATCCGCCACATCGTTTTATTGATACCCAACTAAATGGGCCCTATAAATTTTGGTATCATACCCACGATTTTGAAAAAATGGGGCCAGGTACATTGATGTCTGATAAGGTTCGTTATAAGTTACCCATGGGTTTTTTAGGAAACCTCGTCGGTCAAACTTTTGTCCAGAAAGATGTCGAAAGTATCTTTAAATATCGCCGTGAAGTGGTAAGTACTCTGTAGTCGAACTATAATAATGGGATGTCAGTAACGACGCATATAATTGCAGAAATTCCATATAAAGCTAAAATCAGCCTCGTTGGTCAGGTTGTGCATGTTGTAGGGCCGCAAAGTTTATTATTTAAAATTGAAAAATATAAATCTGCCCACGGTGTTGACCCAGCAAAATGGCCAGAAATAAAAGTCATTGATGGTGAAGATATTTTGATTAATGAATTTATAGCTAAAGCTAAAAAAAGTTTTAGTTTAGTTTATCCTCATGAAGAACTTTGTCATTGCCGAATGGTGCCGACAGAAAAGGTTTTCGCAGTCATTAAAGAAAATTGTTTTACAGCTGCTGAAGTCGGACGAACAACATTAGCTGGAACAGGTTGTGGCAGTTGTCGTAAAGATACTGAAGCGCTAATTAAGCAATTAAAAGGCTAATGTTATAATTACACAATTAATTAG
>JAYUQO010000107.1:0-4577 GCA_043756765.1 Bdellovibrio sp.
TGGAGAAACTATTCTACCGAATTTCGTCTCATAACAGACATCAGTTATATTCAAGGCCTAAGACAGCTGACAAAACCCTATGTTCGAAAATTTTTAGCAACTGTAAAGGTACCACGTACATTAAAAGTTTACGCCTACGGCGGCCACCAACCCCGTAGCGTTGAGGTTTTAAACGCTGAATACTTACCCGCCCCGTTTTTAGTGCCTGCTGCTTTTATTACTGGTGATACAGATGGAATTGTTTCATTTCAATCATCAACTGAAACAACTTTGATCGCTACGCTAGAGAAGACTTTTATTAAAGTTCAGTCAGAGAAAAAACTTTTTTTTGCGCTAGACCATTGGGAACAAGTGATTGATTACAATCACTTTACATTCCTGGGGATTCAAAACACGCAGGTAGTCCAGGATCGCCAAGCTGAATTTTATTTATTTTTAGCTGTGCAAATCAATAAAAACTAAATACAATTTTTTTTCATGATTAAACAAACAACCAACAGGAGACTCTATGAAAGTAACAACTTTAATTTCAGCTATCGCTATCACAGCTATGAGCTTTTCAGCGTCAGCTCAAAAAAAAGCCGACGTAACTAAACCATCACCCGCAGGAAAATATTCTTTAGATGCATCTCATTCTAAAGTGGGTTTTGAAATTCCGCACTTAGTGATTTCAAGTGTTGAGGGTCGTTTTGGATCATTCACAGGTGAATTTGAAATGGGCGAAAAAGTTTCTTCATCTAAAGTAACAGCGTCTGTTGATATCAATTCAATCGATACTGCGAACGCTGACCGCGATACCCATTTAAAAGGTGCTGATTTTTTTGATACACAAAAACACCCTAAAATGACTTTCACAAGCAAATCAATCACAGGCAGTTTTGAAAGTTTTAAAATGACTGGTGATTTAACGATCAAAGGCAAAACTAAATCAGTAGTTTTTGATGGTAAGTTCTTAGGTAATGTGAACGATGCTTACGGCAACACCAAAGCCGCTTTCACTGCAACAACTAAAATCAACAGAAAAGATTTTGGTTTAACTTGGAGTAAAGCTGTTGAAGTTGGCCCCGTTGTTGGCGACGAAGTGACAATCACTTTAAAAATTCAAGGTGCTAAAAGTAAATAGGTCGGCTAGACAAACCAGTTAAATAGTTAATCAAATTCATCGTCTTCTTTCGGAATATGATGAAATGCAATTTTAGCTTTGGCTTCACTGCGGGAATCTAAAAAGCCCGCAGACACCAAAGTGTTAGCTCCGTATTTATCGTTCACTAAATCCATCACAAAACCTAATTTCTGTGTTTTAGGGTCGGAAAACAAACTTAACTGAACTTCATTCCCCACTGTAAAATCAGATAAGTACACCGCGACTTTGATCGGCTTAATGATTTTTAGTTTTTTATATTTCTTTTTCAGTTGTTCAATTAAAAAAAATGAATCGTTGGTTTCTTGAAAAGAAATATTTTCTTCGTAGCGTACGCCAGATATTTCTTTAATATAGATTCCTAAGTGTTTACATTTTTGTTCACTTTTTCTTAATCTTGATGCCGCTTTTGATAAAAGCTTAATTAAAATCTCGTAGGCTCCGTTTGCATTTCTTAATTCTGGTGGCAACACATGTTGGTGTGATAATGATTTCGATTTTGTTTCAGGCCTGCCCACATCAAAACCTTTTAATTCTTGTGACATGCGTAATCCGACAAGCCCGCCCCAAAGATTTCTCATTTCTGGTGAAGGCAATTCGTAAAGTTGGTGATATTTATAGTAGCCCCGCGAATTTAAATATTTTTTCATGTTCGATCCAATTCCAGAAATCACTTCGATTGGTAATTGTCCTAATACTTCAAGAATTTTTTCTTGGGGGATGACAACTAAGCCGTTGGGTTTAACCATATCAGAAGCTATTTTAGCGACCAAAATATTCGATGCTAAACCGATTGAACAAGTTAAGTTTTCACCGACAGTTTGCCTTAAGTGGTCTTTAATTTTTTTGGCAATACGAATGGCTTCATCTTCTACGGTTTCTCGTCCAATCAATTCACAAACCATTTCATCAATCGATAAAACTTTTTCAACTGGACAAATTTCTTCGACCGCTTTCACAATTTGATGATGGTATTTTGTGTATCTGCGATGATCGGCTTTGACTAAAATGATTTTTGGGCAAAGTTTTTTAGCATCTCCAACGGATGTGCCTGTTTTAATTCCATATTTTTTTGCATCGATACTAGATGCAAGAACAGACGTACTATCAGTGATCATCGGAACAACAGCTAATGGCTTGCCACGCCATTCGGGGCGATCTTGTTGTTCACAAGACGCAAAAAAAGAATTAAGATCGAGAAGTAAATATTTAACTGAATATGAAGTCTTATCCATCATTCTATATTTACACATAATTTACATATGTCAATGAAGCAATTTTTTAGGAGGGCTTATTCTACATTTACCTGCACTTATACAAGATTTGGGAATTATTTTAGCTGTTGCAGGTCTAGTCACTTTACTGTTTAAAAAAATTAATCAACCGGTTGTTTTAGGTTACTTGCTAGCCGGGTTTTTAGTCGGACCTGAAGTGAGCTTTTTACCAACTGTTCAAGAAAAAGAAGCCATCACAATTTGGGCAGAAATCGGTGTCATCGTTTTATTATTTGGTTTAGGTTTAGAATTTAGTTTTAAAAAATTATTTGCTGTGGGTCGCGGTGCATCGATTACCGCCATTACTAAAGTTTTATTTATGTTAGGCGCTGGCTATGCCACAGGTCAACTTTTTGGCTGGAGCCAAATGGATAGTTTATTTTTAGGTGGTATTTTATCTATTTCATCTACAACAATTATTATCAGGGCTTTTGATGAGTTGGGTTTCAGGCAAAAAGGCTTTGTGAATCTGGTTTTTGGAATTCTCGTCGTTGAAGATCTCGTTGCTGTTTTACTGTTAGTTTTACTTTCAACTATTGCTGTGACCAACTCATTTCAAGGGACTGAACTCATTATCTCAGCAGGTAAGTTAGCTTTCTTCTTATCGATTTGGTTTTTAGGTGGAATATTCTTAGTTCCTTGGTTTTTACAAAAAACCAGATCCTTAATGAATGATGAAACAACTTTGATTGTCTCTCTAGCGCTTTGCTTAACGATGGTGATATTGGCCACACACGCTGGATTTTCACCAGCCCTGGGTGCCTTTATTATGGGTTCCATATTGGCAGAGACTCCAGACGGAGAAAAAATCGAACAGAATTTAAAATCAGTGAAAGATTTATTTTCAGCGATCTTTTTCGTTTCAGTGGGAATGTTAATTGATATTGATCCCCTAAAAGAACACTGGGTGGCTTTTGTGGCGATTACATTTATTACTATTTTTGGAAAATTTTTAAGTACAACTATTGGTGCTTTAATAGGTGGGCAAAGTATTAAAACATCGATTCAATCCGGCATGAGCTTAGTGCCAATTGGTGAGTTTTCGTTTATTATTGCAACTCTGGGTTTAAGTTTAGGTGTTATATCTAGCTATCTTTACCCTTTGGCTGTGGCCGTTTCAGCGATTACGACACTAACAACACCTTATATGATCAAAAGCTCAGAACCATTTTATAACTGGGTTTATAAGCATTTGCCTGATCGAATTAAAAATCGCGCCAGTGATGATTTATCAAAATCAGAAATTGCGACTAAAACATCATCAACCACCAGTGAAATCGCAAGACTTTTTCTAAATACGATTCTAGTTATTGCTATCGCGCTTGCCACAAGCCGTTGGTTGACTCCGGTTTTACAAAATTATTTTGAAAATAAAAT
The DNA here is from genome assembly GCA_043756765.1 of Bdellovibrio sp. GTDB lineage: Bacteria > Bdellovibrionota > Bdellovibrionia > Bdellovibrionales > Bdellovibrionaceae > Pseudobdellovibrio. The sequence continues at coordinate 3,793 of JAYUQO010000107.1, forward strand.
TATCATTGAAATTTTAGCCGCCTTTGTAGCACTGTTATTTTCATTACCATCTCTGTGGGCGATTATCAGTGGGCCATCGGCTTTAAAATTAGATACTTACCGCATTGAAGACATTAGAAACCTAACAACACAGGCGCTGTTAGCATTATTTGCAAGAATTATTATTTCATTATTTTTACTCAGTTTTGTCATTGGTCAGTTTATTTCTGCTTTGTTTACCTTCGTGATCGTTGCTAATGTGGCCGTAATCGTTGGCTTTTTAGGAGCAAAAAACTTTTCCAAAGTTTATCAATGGTTAGAAAAAAGATTTACTTCACATCTTAATGAAAAAGATAAATTAAATGTAGCGGCTCGCGAAAAAATACCGCAGTTAGCCCCGTGGGATGCGCATTTGTCTACACTAACTGTACAACCAAATAGTTTATTTGTTGGCCTTAGACTTTCTGAAATTGGCGTACGCGAAAAATTTGGCGTAACCATTGCCATGATCGAACGCGGAACAAAACAGATCCTAGCACCCAAACGCGATGATTTTATTATGGCCCACGATAAATTAGTCGTTATAGGTACTGATGATCAATTGGTTGGGTTCGCAAAGGCTTTAGATAGCCAACTAGAACATCCAAAAAATCATACTCCGATTAACTATGGCCTTTACAGCCTACTGATCGATGCTGATAGTCCTTATCTTGGAAAAACAATTCGTGATTCTGGCTTACGTGAAAAAGTCGACGGACTTGTCGTTGGTATCGAACGTAAAAACGAACGACTATTGAACCCAGATT
>JAYUQO010000108.1:0-4544 GCA_043756765.1 Bdellovibrio sp.
TGTTTTTGGAAGATCATCAAATAAACGGGTATTCCAATTCAAAAAACCGAAAGCAATAAGCCCTGAAAACATCACTGAATAAGTGAAATAGACAATCGGAGTTTTAAATTTGAGAAGTGACAAGCTCCAGATTGCTTTTTTTGAAGACCACGATCTTAACTTTAAAGCCGGAAACAATAATAAAGCCGGAATTAAATATATTTGGCATAAAAACCAAGTCAATAAAATTGAAACAAAAACAACTTGGCCATATTTTTGAATAATACCGATATCTGATGTGACCAACATTAGAAAACCTATTGCTGGCGTCACAGAAGCAATTAAATTTTCAGAAAATAAAGTTTTTAAACGAAACAAAATACTTTCTAGCTTTTTTGAAAAATTGGGCGAATGATAATCCGATTCATTAGAAACACGCAAAATAATATGCACGGACAGCGAAACTGTAATCAAACTTATGAGCACGGGCAATGTTGACAGCAAGACATCTAATTTCACATTAAAATATGATAAGGTTCCCAAACAAACAACATTTGTGAAAACTAAATTGAAAAGAGTCACAAAAACACCAAGAACATTTTTAAAAATAAGCAAAAGAATAACAGTGAAAAAAATCAGACCGATGAGAACAGAACGGGTCAATTCACTTTTTAAAAGACTAGCCACATCGTTCTGAATCAGAGGAATTCCAGCAAAAGATAAACGTGTATCAGGCAAAAATTCTTTTTGTAGTTTTTTAATTTTTTTCTGAACAGAATAAATAATTTCAGGGCTATTTTCTGATAATTCAAGGACAACCAAGGTTTTTTTAAGATCGGCACTTAAAAGATTCGGTTTCACAAAAGGATTGTTAGAAATTACTTTGGACCAATACTTTTCAGGAACCTGGGAAAATAAATCACCAACGTAAAGATTTTTTCCGACCTCAAAAGTGCCTTGCAAAACGCTCAGATTAATATTTTTTCTCACAGTAGAAACTTGACTTAATGAATCAGAAAACTGTCGAAGTTTTTTAATATTATTCGGCTTCACCCAGGTTGAATGTGTTCGGTCAGACTTATTTTCTAGAATCAATATGAGGCTTGATTTTTCTTGAAGCTTAAAATGACGCGTAACGCGGTATTCTTGCTCTAACAAAACGTGTTTTTCTGGGAAGAATTGCTTGATGTTATATTCAGATTGAAGATGGTTTAAGTGATACAAAGATACACAAAATAACGAAATTAGAGAGACAACAAAAAAAGCGACAAAACTTTTGACATTTTTTCTTACAAATTCAGTCAGTTTCGAAAAAAAATACGGACCTTGGTACTGCATATTTTCTTAACTCCTGCCGAAAAGTCTAGATACGGAGACTTTCATGTTCAATCAACTCACAGATTCTATATCGGCCAACAGAAGACAAAGAATAAGCCTTAGAAGCACTATTTTTTTGCTACTGCTTGCCGTGACTTGCAGCTCTGGCGCGTCAACTGAGGGCCTGATCGGACAAGTTATTTTGCCGACACAAAAATTTTTGAAAAACATTGAAAATCAAATTTCAAAATTAAATCCTTATCGCAATGAAGTTAAACAGATCCAGCTATCTGTTAGTGGGTTGCCACTAGCAGTCGATCAATTTAAGTATCAGATTTCATGGGGCACTCACAATCTTCAGGTCAATTCACAAAGCCAGATCACAGCTTCGTTTAACGATCTTGTCAGCCGCATTCATATTAATGAATTAAAAATTAATGGGTATATTAAAAAAGTAATTAACGGCGTCACTTTAAATTTATTAGTTAAAACAACATGTCAAAATATAAACGCTCAATTAAATATATCAAAATTAACAATGAAAGGCTTTTTTGAAAATAAAGGCCAGATCGATAGACCCATAGAACTAGCAACCAGCCTAACAGACGTGTTGGCAGAAGGCAGCCAAGTTCAGGTTGATCATATAAAGTGTGATCAAATTCAAGGTGTCGAAGAAGAAATTACACAAGAAATTAAAAACTTTATAGATCAAAATCAATTTTACCAAAAGCAGTTGCTAGATATTTTGAACATCAAGATTTATGAACAGCTTGCAAAAGCAAATCATGCGATCTATGAAAAGTTAACTGGTAAAAATAATATTTATAATTTGAATTTAATTCAAAATTCAATCGTAAAAATTAAAAAAATAGATAGTCAGGTTATACAAATTACTTTTGGCTTCAACTTGAATCCTGAACAAGTGGCTACGTTTGACCAAAATGTATTCGGCTTTAATATAGAAAGCGTAATTAAATCAAAAACTGATCTGGTGCTTATTGTCAGTCAAAAGTCTTTTGAAAAAACAATGAGTGAAAAAATGAATAAAAAACTTTTCGCAAGTACGTACACATCAAAAGATATTTCGGCTTTAGATGATTTAACGAAATCACGATTTAAGCAGTTTTTTGTATGGCCAGCGTTGATGAAAAGAAAAAAAGGCAAAGAACTTATCCTTCGACCACAGGTCACAGATTTAAAAATTAATTTGCCACTTAATATTATTAGTCAATCTATAGCCGTCAACTTGAAGACGGGACTTTGGGTTTTAGATGATGATATAAAAATGGTCTATTTTCAGAACAGCTTTGCCATTGAATCTATAAAAAATCAGCAAAGCTTTTGGATCTTCGGGCTTGCTCAGCTAGTCACTAACTATATTTGGGATCCGGACTATTTAGCTAAAAGAAAATATTCGAAACGAATATCAACTAAAATTATCAATACGGCTTTAACTGCTTTTTTTACAAATAGCTGGGCAAAAGAAAGCTTTGGCGGTTTTATTATTAATACTGATAAAAAAATTGAATTACTTGGATTTATGACAGACGGTCATGAAAATTTTTACAGTTTTTTTAATTTAGAACAAATACGTTAAACCCAAACTTGCACTATCACTATTTCTAAAAAATGAAAGCAGTGATTTTTCAGTTCCATCAATGTTAATCAATTGTAAATCTGTACTTAATGAATCTGTAATTTGATATTTTGGCTTCATGTATACAATCGAAGATTTGGTTTCCTGATCGTAAATAGCGCCAAATAAAAAATTTAAGTTATCACTAACAGAATATCTTAAACCTAAAGCTGTTGCATTTTTAAACAAGTTACCGAATGTAGAGGATGAATCAGTTGTTTTAAGATATTTTTTTTCAACATAAGACTTTTCCAAAACAAGAGCTATTTCTGAGTACTGTTTTTCTAAAGCGACAGCATGAAAAGTTTCATTATAAAGAGAACTTTTTTGGTAGTTTACAAAATATTTTAAAATGACGCTTAGATAATCATTAGCATGAATTATTCCTAGGCCATAATTTTTAACTTTTTCCCATGTGAAAGATAAACGAACGGGATTGTCTAATTCAATTTCTAGAATAGGATTCACCGAAATAACTGTTCCCGTTAGTTCAGGAGACACCGTCGGATTATTGCTAAGCATTTCATCGTATTGAATTATAAAATCAGTTGAATCATATGAAAATTTTGATTTAAGAATGAAATTATTTTTTAAAGATTCTGGGCGGTCGGGATCATTCTTAGTTACAACATATTGTATATTTTCCGGTAAGTGCACAATGTAGTCATTCGATGCTGTCGGAAACACATCGGCTTCAGGAAACCAAGCGCTGCTGGTTTTAGGTAAAGTAGGAACCGTATTCATGGGAATATATGCCACTTCAATCGACCACTGATCTAAGATTGCAATTTCTGAATAAAGACCCAGCAATGACTTTTGACGAATATGCAGTGGATCAAAATAATTAGAATTTTGCACATGGTTCAAAGGATCAAATATATCAGGGCCTTCTTTTTTAATTTGAAAGTAACCCAACCGAGAAAGTGTTTTCTTGGTTTCAAGATCTAAACTACCCTTATGGGTTGTATAGTTAAAAGCGTCCAATTTGTCTTTATCGTACTGAATAAATTGCAGCTCTGGTGAATAATTTAAATTTACATTCGAATTCAAATTGTATTGATAATTTCCAAGAAAATAAAAATAGTTTTCAGATTTTTTTTCATAAAAATTTTTATAAGCAGACAATTCATGTGATGATTCGAAGCCGAAAGACCATGCTGAGTTTGAAATAAAAAAAAATAGAATTATAAAATAAGCTTGCACTTATTTTATTGTAGCATTGCTTTTAAAGCATCTAAAGACTTTTTCACATTCAATCGACCGCGCGTTGAAACCAGTAGTTGATTTGCGGGTACATCGACTGAGCTTAGTAATGCAGCGCGAACTTGCTGTGCAGACGCGTTTGGATAAGCACTCCAAATTAACGCGGCAGATCCAGTCACCATAGGTGCTGCCATACTTGTTCCGTCCATTGATTTGTAACTGTTTCCAGGAACAGTAGACACAATATCAACGCCAGGTGCCGCTAATTGAACTGTTTTAATTCCGCGGTTTGAAAAATAAATTAAAAAATCATCAATTGTTGAAGCGGCCACATTAATTTGTGTCACTAAATTAAAAGCTGCTGGATAAGTCGCATTAAAATCTGAATTCACACCTTCGTTACCAGAAG
>JAYUQO010000109.1:0-13132 GCA_043756765.1 Bdellovibrio sp.
ACTTTATTACGACTCCAGCCTGCATCCAAAACTGCAACAGCTAAAATGAAAAGAAACATATATCAAAACAGACAAAACTTGACTTAATCTGATATTAAGTCTAAAGTGGAGGCAGGATGAAAGTAACTGCAAAATACCCCTTGCAGCAGGTCTTTGACATCATAGATACTGAAGACAGTGAGAAAGTGTGGTTCTCGGCAACGTCAAAATCGATTAACCCGGTTATAGAAGTTTATTCAAAAACGAGTTCACCAAAGTCAATAACAGGGGCCCAATTGTTTATCCTGGTTGGCCTTAAAACCCTCACTGACTTAAACTATGCTCAACGTACAATCCAATGGAACAATCCAAAATGTATCGCTGATGTCTACGGACTTATTTATGATAAAAAACCTTGGTATATTAAATTTATGATTGAGGATGGCGTACTTGAACAAATTTCTTTTCACCCTCCGAAAGCAGAATTTAAAACAATAGGGGGTCTATTGATCCCTAAAGGATTTTAGTATGGCAAAAAGATGTGGTAATTGCAGCTCTTATAAACTGATGGAAACAGATACCAACGGACCATTTATCTGGAAAGATTTTCCCGCTGTTCATATCAAAAAAAGCGTCCTCGTACTTAAATGCGGCACGTGTAGTGAAACAATAATCTCACTAGCTGCTGGACAAAAAATCGATCAATTTATAGAAGAAAGTATTTGTGAAAATGTCAAAAAGTATATAATCAAAATTCTAGAAAGAGAAGAAACACTGCAGATTGAACTGAGTAGCCGCCTTGGCGTTACACCAGAATATTTATCAGAAATTAAAAGTGGTCGAAAAATACCCAGCTTTCAAACTTATAATTTCTTAAAGGTTCTTGCTTTAAATGGAAAAGCCTATCGAATTTCTGACCCAAAAAATAAAATTGCGTAGGTGTGGAAATAAATTTATTGGATTTCTAAAGTTCTTTTTAGATAGCTACCGTCTGCATTTAAAAATAACAAATGATGTGAACCGGGTGACAATCTTCCCAACGGAACAGGCTGCGCAAAAGGAACTAAGACCATAATACAATAAGCCTGCGCTACATCAGCTATTGGTCTAATGATGTGATTATATAAATTTCGACTGACAACGTCTGAACGTTTCCATCGATAGCACCCGTTGGGGTATATTCCAGCAATAACAACATAGGAATCCATTTTAGAGTTCAGACCTTCAGGAACAAATACTTCACTTATTGAAATTGCCTTTTCTATAGTAGCTATCGGCACTTCCGCTAGTGTTGAAATTTGCAAGGTTATTAAACCTATGAATAGAAAAACTGCCATTTTTATTTTTTTCATATGATTTCCTTATGAACGTATTTGTTTTGAAAGCTAAGTCGCTGTTACTATAGCCTTACTAACAAAAACCTTGCCACACCCGTTACGCATTAGAATTGAGAACGGCATCCGCTTTTAGTATTTAGCCAGAATTAATGAACTTGAGTGGAAAACTTGGTCGCATTAGCTGATTGTGCAGTAAGCTTGATTGGTCTTAGCTTATGTTGACTTGGCACGTAGGTTGTAATGAATGTAGAGTTGACCTAAAGCGTAAAATATCAACAAACTGAAAGAAAAATGAAACTGAAAATACTGACCTATAACATTCATAAAGGCTTTGATTGGAGAAATAAAAATTATTTCCTAGCAGAGATCAAAGAACTTATTAAGTCTACGGGTGCAAATTTAGTTTTACTTCAAGAAGTTGTTGGTCAAAATTCCGATTACGCAAAAAAAGGTCTTATCGATTCACAGTTAGAATTTTTAGCTGATCAGGTTTGGCCTCATTATTCGTACGCACAAAATGCAGTCTATGATTACGGCCATCACGGAAACATGATCTTAAGTCAGTTTCCGATTCAAAGTTGGACAAATATTAATCTTTCAACCAACCCTTTTGAAAAAAGGGGCCTGCTTATTTGTAAAATAAAATTAGATGCTGACAATTTTTTTTATGCAGCCTGTACACATTTAAATTTACTACCCCAAGGGCGAATGCACCAATTTGAACTTATAAAAACGTATATTCAATCATTAAATTTACCTGAAAAAACTCCACTGATACTAGCTGGAGATTTCAACGATTGGAATAAAAAAGCTTCCCATATACTGAAAAAAGAACTGCATCTGACAGAAAACTTTTATAGTGAACACAAAACCTACGCAAAAACATTTCCTGCAGTTTATCCTGTACTTAGTTTAGATCGAATCTATACAAAGAATTGTAAAATTTTAAAATCCTATGTTGTTGCCAAGTCATCAAAAAATCACTTTTCAGATCATTTACCGCTTTATTCAGAGGTCCTTTTAAATGAAGACTAACAATTCTGATTTGTTACATAAAAGCCAAGTGGATCTTTATCTAGAGGGTGAAAAATATTACAATCACTATATCAATATGATCAATCAGGCCGAAAAATCGATTCATTTACAAACATATATTTTCGAAATGGATTCTTTTGGCCAAAAAGTTTTTGAGGCTTTAATTAATGCAGCCTCCAGAGGAGTCAAAGTTTATTTATTAATCGACGCTGTTGGATCAAAAGATTTTGAGACCAAATACGAAGAAGAACTCGTTTTGGCTAGCGTCTTTTTTTGTCGGTTTAATAATTTGAGTTATCGTTGGTTTTATCAATGGGCTAGACGCTTACACCATAAAATACTACTGATCGATGGAAAACAATCCATTGTGGGTGGCATTAACGTCTGTTCGCTAAGTTATACTGACGCCAAAGTTCCGCACCAACTTGATTTTGCAGTTTGTCTTAAAGGGGACATTAATCTAAAAATATCAAAGTACTGTATTTATATTTTTAAAAAATCATATTTTAAAAACAAAAAAAACCTAAGCTTAACGCCTCTATCCTTAGATCACGTTTTAGATTTAGAAAATCCAAAAACATCAAATTATTTTGACGTCAGACTATCAATCAATGATTGGATTTATCGACGTTGGCAAATCACAAAAGAGTATGCTCATACAACAAAGGTAGCTCAAAAAAATATCACTATCATCAATTCATATTTTTTTCCTCGTAGAAAATTTATGAAACAATTAGTGCGTGCTGCAGAACGTGGCGTAAAAGTAAAACTCATTTTACCTAAGCATTCTGACTGGCCAAGCTATGTTCTAGCTACAAGACATTTATATCTGTATTTTTTAAGAAACGGAGTTGAAATCTACGAATGGGACAAATCAATCCTACATGGCAAATTAGCCACAGTTGATGGTCGTTTTTCAACGATAGGATCTTTTAATTTAAATTATACAAGTTATCAGCAAAATTTAGAAATGAATGTAGATATTCTTTCTGATCAGTTTACCCAAGAACTGGATTTAGTGATTGCAGAAATGATGCTAACGGGTTGTAAAAAAATTGAACTGGAAGCTTTTGAACAAAACACAACAATCTACACCAAATGTCTTCAATTTTTCTATTATGCTTTATTATCCACAATAGCCGGATTTTCAGTGAGCCTTACTGTTCAAGAGAGAGAGAGAGAGAGCCTTGAATAACGATATCAAATCGCTTTTTCAGATCTAAATAACTTAAGCAATAAATAATAGGAAGGTATAAAAACAACGCCCATACCTAATAGTGTGTAAAATATTTCTGCTGAGAAAAAATCTGAAATCGGATAAATCACTCCATTATGCCAATCTTCTGCAGTGCCCGCATAGAAAAATCTTTTGTAGCCTGTGCCATCCCAACCAAAAACTAATATATAAAGCATAGCTAAGTGCGCACCTATTGTTTGCATTATCGCAGCTGTTTGATTCCCCTTGCGGATAAAATACCAAGTCATATAAAAACCCAGAACACCTTGCGAAATATTTGTCAGAGAAAATAACATTGTTAGCCATGCAGGAATAGATCTATGATCCTTAGCTAAAAACATGGTTTCCCAACCGGGGAATTGCCACAACAAATACATCCCGCTTGGAGCAAAAACTAATGCCGTCCATAAAATAGCTAAAGTAAAATAAGGATTTTTCCAAAATGAGGGTTCTTTTTTTAAGTGCGGTGCTGCTGCTAAAGCTAAACCAGCACTAAGACCATAAGACCAAAAAATATCGACTTGAACCATGGTGGGTAATCCTCTTAAGGTTTTTAATTAGTAGTTAAAATTCATTTGCTGAATTTGTTCTTTTTCGACTGTTGGTAAAACATCGATGTAGACTTCGTCTTCTGACTTATCAACTTGTCTTTCTTCTTGTTCATCAAGGGCTGCCTGACTGAAATCAAGGAAAAACCATGCTGTTAATTCATTGGGGTCATAAACGTTAAAGACTTTTGTTTTTTTATTGTATTTACCGCGCCAAGTTTTACCAATATAGATGTGTCCATTTTTACCAGGCACAGGAACCATCAGATCATACACTTGAATCTTCTTTAAAAAGCTTTCAACGTTATATTTTTTTTCTGAAATAGGGTCTGTGTAATTTAAAACCACGATGGGCATACCCGCATCAATTTGACCTTCAACTAACGGATGAGAAGGAACAAGTCGTGTGACAAAGCTTGCTGTGGGTTTATATCGTCCCAAATAATGCCTGATGCGGTTTAAACCTTTACTGATCGTCGGATCTTCAGAGGGAAAAAAAATCTTTCCCTTCCATGCAAAACCCGTAGGACCACTTAATAAAGGTATATCAAATACCCGGCCGGCAGTTCCTGCTGCATAACCGATTGGTAATCCAGTTATCGCAATACTTTTATGATTAAATAAACAATTTAAAACATCTAACTTGTTATCGTTAGCCATTTTCTGCAAAGTCCAAATGGTTAAATCTTCTGATTTAATTCCACCGCAATCATTAGCTGCCGTCGGCGCAGTTTCAATAACCATGTCCACAGAAGATTGCGCTGTTTTGCGATCAGGTTTAGACGCACACGAAAATACGCTTAAAATCACAAGAACAATAAATAGGCTATTTTTTTTCACTAGGCACCTCTGTAGATAAGGTTAATTATAGCACCAGTAGATTATGACAATACAAGCCCATTTTTAGGTTAATTTAATATTATTAACAATAATAACGCCAGCTATTCGTACTTAAAACACAGAAGACAAACTAATAGCTAATACTGTTGTTGCACCATTTTCAACTTCTATAGGTGCACCACCAGTGTCAGTATCATATTCAAATGGAATAATATAGCTAGCTTGACCTTGTAACACTGTTTCTTCAGTTAGCTGTATTGAACCCAATAATCCCAAACCTGTCTGAGTTATCGAAGAAACATTAGAAAACGATGTCGTTGCTCCATCTTTTGTATCTGTTCTTTGGCTAGCTATGTTTGATAGCTCAAAAGAAACACCTAAAGTGTTATTATCAATTAGATATTGCCAAGAGACCCCCATCGATAAGATCTCTCCACCCTTGGTCGTCTGCACTTCACCATCAGTCGTACTTTCAGCATTTCTTTCAAAGGGTAAATAATAACCGACTTTAAATCCTAAAATAGATGTTTCAGATCTTTCAGTTAATCCAAACATAGCTTCTAATTCATGCCCGCCACTACGTAAAGTTTGTTCATCATCAGAATATTCGTTATCTTTAAAGTTTGGAGAAAACGCAAAACCCACACTAGGTATCCACTCATTCATTTTCAATCCATCAGCAAATCGGTGTTGCACAGCTAATTTTGGATTTGAAATACCTTTTGTCTTAAATGTTGTTTCTGAGCTAGCCACAGGTTTGGTTATTGTTTTATAATCAAGTGCTAGCTGTATTCCCAGCGAGAACGAAGTTTGATCACTGTAGCCATATTCTGAATTTAAACTCATGACAGTAATCTTTTGATCAAATGATGCAAATTTAGCACCGCTTTGTTTAATTGTAGCATCATTACTATTCTGATTTTGCAATGTCGTTTGAAATATAAAGTGATCTTCTGATAACTGATAATCAATATGAGCCTGGTTCCAAGCATTCGAAACATTTCTTGATCTTTGATTCTGAGTTTGATTTCTTTTTTGTTTTTCTTGCGCAAAAGTTTGGACGCCGGATAAAACTAGAACACACAAAATAATTACTTTGATTTTCATATCAACACTCCTCCAAACATTTACTGACTAAATTAACATTCTTTTAGTCATTTATTATTTTCAACAACTCAATTTTTAAACCCGGAAAATCAGAACTCACCGTTTCCCAAAGTATGCTTTCGTCAACTTCAAAGTATTCATGAGTTACACGATTACGCATTCCTCGTATTTCACTCCAAGGGACTTTTGGATATTTCGATTTGACTTCATCAGGCACGTGTTTACAGGCTTCGCCGACTATTTGAACGCAAGCAAGGCTAGCTAAAACTAGTGTTCTATCTGCCTTAAAGTTAGAAAATGTTTTTCCAGAAATAATTTGAGCTGAATCATCAATCGCCTTAATCATATCATTCACACGAATAATCCATGATCTAGGCGACACGAATAGCCTCTTTTAAAATTTGTTCTTTAAGATCACGATGAAGAGAATTTTTTGTACCTAAATCTACAGTTACTTTAAGTTTTTCTTCTAAATAAAGCTGTAATCTTGCCAATTTTAAAAAACCAACTTTAGCATTTTCATCAAAAACAACAAAACAGTCTACGTCACTTTTTTCAGTAGCACTTCCACGAGCTACTGATCCAAAAATATAGACTTCTTTCACGCCCATTGCGCGAATTTCAATTTCGTTTTCTTTGATAATTTTTTCGACTTCAATCATTTTCATAATTTAAATTTATAAAATAAATTACTAACCACGATCTAAAATCGAAGATAGACCTAATAATTTGGAGGTGACGGAGGGACTTGAACCCCCGTAACAGCTTTTGCAGAGCCGTGCCTAACCCCTCGGCCACGTCACCCCATAGGTAGGAATAAGTTAAAAGACACCCTATTTATTGTCAACAAATGCCTTTTTCAAGGTCTAAAAACCCTTGAATTGTCCATTTTTCGCTCTTTTTTAAATCATCAATTTGTATAATTTCATGCCCCGCTTCAGTCGCGTAGATTAACGCAATATGCACCAAGGCCTCTTGCCTACGCCCCGATAGTTCACCATAGAATTTTTCAAAATAGATGTCGGTTTTTAGTCTTTTTAATTCCTTAGCTTGATCAGTCTTTATTCTATTATTTTGATCTTGATATTGCTTTATTCTTTGTAGAATTTGATCTGAATTTATATTTCGATCACCCGATTTTGTTTTAAAAAAGTATATTATACTAAAACGATCGACCAAAGGACCTGATAATTTATTTAAATAGCCTTTACATTTTTGAACCGAAAACCGGCACGTGAGCATTTTTAAATTTTGCGGAATCCATTTTCCGCACGGACAAAAATTTGTGGTTGCAATCACTTGAAAGCTGGGTTGAATTTCTTTAACTGCCCCGGCCCGTGCGATTCGTAAAACTTGACCGGTCATGGGTTCACGAAGGGATTCTAAAATTTTATGATCGAATTCTAAAAGCTCATCTAAAATTAAAACCCCGTCACTGACTTTTTCGATTTCACCAGCATACATAGCAGCCCCGCCACCTAAAAAAGCCGCTGGTGTCAACGAATGATGGGGCGTAAGCACTGGGATTTCATCGTTTAATTTTGGATCTAAAAATGAAACTAATCTTTGTGCTAAATAAGATTTTCCAGCGCCCGCCTGCCCAGCTAATAGCGCATGCTTTCTAGTCACTGCCATTAAAAACAATAATTCGGCTTCGGCTGTATTGTATGTCGATTTTAAACCAATTTCTGGTCGATGATATTTTTGCTTTAAGATCTTGGTTTCAAAATAAAGATCCTCATTTAATTTTTCCCATCTGATAATTTCATAGTTGTTGTGACTGGTTTCTTTTTTTGAAAGACCCGTCACAATGGTTTCACCATCAATTTTAGGTTTATACAGTTTTAAATTATCTGGTTCGATGACTCCGCCATCTAGTTGTAGTTCACCGTAAATAATGGCCCTTGTGAAATCATCGGCGAATTGTTTTTGCCCTGTTAAATGAAGTATTCCTAAAGCCACCGCTAATTCTAAACCGGTTGATGATTTTTTTAAGGATGTCGGTCTAATATTGACGATCACTTGCGAACTGACAGGAAATTTAAATCCCGATGATTTAAGGGCTGATTTAATTCTAAAAAAACTTTCTTTGATGACCCGATCTGGTAAACCCAAAAAATGAATTTGAGGCACTCCAGGAATCATTTCGATTTCGACTTCGGCTTTAACTAATTGGTTTTGATGTTCGATCAGTGTTTTTAATATCATGATCTATGCGTCTGCAGATTTAAATCCAAACTGATTACAATGCTATTGATGATTTGAATCCGAATATCGGTTTAGATCACTCTTTACGTTGCGATATCTTTCATTTTTGAAAGCGGATGATGATCATCGATCGCTTTTGTTGCTGTGTGTGTTGTGACCGCTGTGTACACTTGAGTTGTTTGAATACTGGCGTGACCTAATAAAATTTGAATCGAACGTAGATCTGCTCCGCCTTCTAATAATGCAGTAGCACAACCATGTCTGAATCTGTGCGGATGAACAGGTTCGTTAAAGCCCGCCTTGATCGACCATGCGGCTAACCAGCGCCAAATATCAATACGTGAAGGTCTATGACCACGATCATTTAATAATAATGAATTTTCAGTTGATTGATCATGAATTAACAAATGTCTTGAATGTAGTAAGTATTTATCTAAAGCAGTGTGAAGGGCTTCAGTCAGTGGGATGAGTCTTTCTTTTTGGCCTTTACCTAAAACTTTTACCCAGCGTTCAGTGGCTGAAAAATCCGATAAATTTAGATTAATCAATTCACTAACCCGACATCCAAGACCATACAAAAATAAAAGAGTTAACATATTACGAATTTTTTTAGGCTCGTCTTGAACTTCTGAAGCTAAAACTAATTTTTCGAATTCTGCAAAAGTAATGGCTTTAGGTAAAGTTGATTTCACTTTTGGTGGACGTAGATCACGAAGTTCTTCAGATTTAAGACCTCGTGTTTCACAAAATTTATAGTAAGTTCTTAAACTGCTGATGACGCGCGCCTGTGACCGAGTTGATAGGCCTTCTTTTTTCATGAAGTCATAAAATTCAATCAGACGTTCATTTGTTTTTCTGAATTTTTGATAAAGTTCGATATCACGGCGGTAAGCCATAATCGTATTTAGTGATCTGCCACGAACATGTTGTAAATCATCGAAGAACTCAATCCAGAGTGGTAATAAATTCATGATTTTATTTCAAACTTGTTTAAGAAAATTAGCAAGAAAATTATCTATTTACGTGAGCTTATAAATTATCTAACGTGTTATGTTATAGGTAAAATACTGGTGAAATAAAAAAACGACTCCATGATGGCTCGTCACAGAATCGCCTTGTTAATGTTCTATTTAATTTGTTTTTAACAATTTGATTAATCGACGAGTACCGATCTTTGACATGGGTAACCATTGACTGATTCAACATATAAATCACCAAAAAGCCGACCTGATTGTTGAACTTCGTTCCATGCATAACCTTGTTGGCCGTAAGACTTAGCCGACACCTGAGCTGACGTAAATCTCATGATTATATTAGCCGCGCCAGTTGCCTGCATGACTAATTGTGAAATGATTGAGTTGCTCCATTGGCCAGCACTTAAAGTATAAACAGAATAGCTTCCTGCAGGAATTGCACAATATCCTAAATTTAACGGGAATTGCACATTCATTTGTCCGCTGACTCCAACTGGACCGTAATATGAAATCACCGGAGAATTAGTGTTGTAATAATAGTTTTGATTTTGAACTGATGTCCCAAAAAAACTTAAATTTAAACCTAGCGTTCGCGTGTAGTCTTGCGAAACTGATCTAAAAAATTCGTAACCTTGGTTGATATTTCCACAGTTTGCACAGTTTTGAAAAACAGGTCCGATGAGGTTATTATTATTGTCATTCCCTTTTTTAGGACATGCCGTTAAAGCTAATGCTGTTATCGTTAAAGCTGTCAAAGTGATGAATTTTTTAAACTGTTTCATACTTTCTCCGTATATGTTTTATTAAGCTCTTTTAGTTAATGTTAAAAGCTTGGTTAATGTTAATGTTATTAAAAGTACCTAATTTTTCGTAACCGGCTTCAGCACCTGGGTTAACTCCGCATTTAGTTTGGATTATATTTGACCTGCAATCGTAAGGGCCAATATATGTAAACCAACAAGATCTATACGGTGAATGTCCTGCACCAGTTACTGCAAAGTTTTTAAAGTAAACAGTGCCTTTATATGGACCAGTCAAAATAGGTTCAGCATCATTACCGCCAGGTGAACTTGCAGTCATTGGCTCTAAAGCAATCGTGATCGCGCCGTATTGGTCTTCGAAAAATCCTGTAAAGATCAATTTATTTTCAAAGTTAAACCAGTAGTTATATTCTGATTCTAATTTGTTATTGTCGTACATACCCTTCATTGATTGGTTACGACCTAAACCAGCTTTAAATTCACCATTATATTGAATACCATTATCTAAATAAGATATTGAAATAGTTCCACCGTAACGACCACTGCCGACTGAAGCTAAGTTCACGTTGATTCTAAAATTAGTTGGGTTATTTAATGGATGAGTCGCTACATATTTATTCATTGTTTGTAAGCTAACGGGATTAAACTGGGCTGTAGATCCACCATTGAATGTATCAGTTCCAGTGATTGGAGCATTCGGATCAACGATAACTGGTGCAGGTAAAGTACCTACGATCCCATTTCCATTCACAAGTTGCGAATTCGTCGAGTTCGACTTAGAACATCCAGCTGAGATCACTGAAAGTGCTAATGCGATTGTTAATAGTTTTGTTGCTTTCATATAACCATCCTTAAAGAGCCATTTAAATCCGGTTCTCTTATAAATAGTTACTACAAACTGTATGCCTAAATTTTAAAAAACTGGCATTCACGCTAACTACTTAGAATGTTTTGTTAATTTTACGCCTTGTCTCAGAATGAGATTTGACTTGAGATTGGATTTATTCGAATACGCTATTGGGTGACGTAAAATGCTAACAGGACGGATTAATAATCACAATTAACGACAGCAGTCTTAGTCACTGAGCGCTCGCTACATGTCTTTTTTTGAGACGTTGGTAAAACAAACCTCTCGGCCCACTGCCCTTCGCCATTGCAGCGATATCGTACGCATTCTGATTTTTCGATTTTCCAGTAGCATTGATTCAACTGACCGTTCGGCAAATGACACAAGGATTTATCATATTCTACTTTTTGTTTTTTCAGAAATTGGCTTTTAGCTTGAATTAATTTCTTAGCTTGCGCCTTTTCGTTGTTTTCTAGTTGCTGTGATTTTTTAAGAATTAGATCTAAGTCACATTTATACTTTTCGTTCCATTTGCCTTTTGGTGACTTACGCCCCTCAAGTAAATAATCAAAAATAAGCTGTCCTTTTTCGCTGACCCCTTGAAAGCTCACGCCTTCTAACGGCGCTAAAATCTGAGAAGTCTCAAAATCAAACAGTTGAACTTTCATTTCAAAATCACCAGCGCAGAATTTAGCTGTGGCTGATTGCAAATTTAGATCAATATAAAAATGTTTGAAAATACTTTTTTCAGTGCTTATCCAACTGAAAAATTCAGATGTATATTTAATTTGTAAGTCTTGATCGGCGCTAGATCCGTTTCTGGCTAAAAATCTTCCCCGCACAAAGATAACTTCATGAATGTCGTAGCCATTGTTTTCAAGTTCAAATCCCAATACTTTAATTTCCGATTCTGGAAACACTGTGATATAAAAATCTTGTCCCAACTTTAACTTTACTAGATCAGTAGACGATGTTCTTAAAATAAAACCTTTTTCAAACTGAGTCTTTTTTTTGATTTGAATCGTTTCGTTTTTTTCGACATATTCAGCTTTAGGTTTTCCTAAAAAACTATCAACGACTGCTCGGTCGGCCAATGCCACCTGTGCAAATAGTACTAAAATCAAAAAAAGTTTTACAGCCAATTTCATTATGTGCCCCATTCTTTAAGTTTGATCCATTTCAGATAAACTGAATAGGCTGCGTTTCTGGCGATTAAGTATCCCGCCCAACCATCTAGAAAACCCAGTTTTAAAAAATAACATTCTAAAAACTTAACATAGGGTTTGGTGAAAAAATGAAAATAATTAAATGACTTATTTTTTTTATACATTTCTAAGGCCTGCAGACTTGAATATTTATTATTCGTACTCACTTGGTGTTCAATGTTTTTAAAAACGTAGTGATGCATATTGTTTTTTAGTAGTTGTATAACTTGTATTTGACCTATTGCTTCAACTTTTTCATGAATAGCAGCATCATTCCATTGATAGTTTTTTTTGTTAAACAAACGCAATTGTGCATCTGGATACCAACCACCATGTTTAATCCAGCGCTCCATGTAATAAGACAATCTCGGAATTTTGTAAGCCATTTGTGGACTTGGTGTCTTGATCGTTTTTTGAATTTCATGGCTTAGTTCTTCTGAAATTTCTTCGTCAGCATCGACCGAAATAATCCAATCGTGACTGGCTAGCTCGGTCGCTTTCTTTTTTGAACTGCCAAAACCAAGCCACGAGCCTTTAAAAACTTTTGCGCCTAATTTTTCAGCAATTTCTATTGTAGAATCCGTCGACCCAGAATCATAAATGACGATTTCATCAGCCCACAGAAGTGATTTCAAACATCTTTCGATATTTAACTGTTCATTTAATGTAATAATCACTGCTGATATTTTATGAACTGACATAAATATAGGGGACAATCTTTTATCAAGCTTGTCAAACTAAAGTCTGGCTGGTTACCATAGGACCATGAGAAAAATAAAACTACTAAAAATCGTCCAAGTTCTATCTATATTCGTAACCGCATTTTTGCTTTCACGCATGAGTCATGCATTCTTGACCGTGAACGAAACTGCAGAAATTCTTCCTGATAATTATTTTAAAATTGGTGTTGCACCTCAAGCCATTCTTTCAAGTGGTGGTGGCTTTAACCTAGGAGCATTTGTTGATGCGCATCTTGATGATGATCTTGACGGACGTTTAACAGCAGGTGGTGGTGAAACAGATTTTTGGACTCAAGCTTCTATTAAGTGGGTTC
>JAYUQO010000110.1:0-4512 GCA_043756765.1 Bdellovibrio sp.
AGCATTCAACAGAAAGCCTTAGGAGCTAGACTAGGCCAGACAATGGGCCAACCTGCACTTCAACCTAGTGGATTTTCACCTCCATCTCAGCCAAACTTAAACAATGGAGCTGGAACAACTCGTCCAGGTTTTTAAAAGGAAGATGCAACTTAAAAAAAATGGATTCATTTTTTTATTAATACTTATTCAATTTTTGTTTTTGCCAAGTTGGGCACAGACAAGTCCACCTACGCCCGAAACTGATCCTGCCCTGCAATATGAGGAAGCTTCTGAAGGTGGCGGAAACGCTGTTAAACTTTTAAATGCAGAGCCTAATCGCAGAAGAATCAAAAGACATTTAAATCTAATTGCTGGAATAAAACATGACGAAGAAATTTTAATTCCAGAAATTCCTCTAAATTTTAAAGGTGAAATCACTTTAATCGACATTCAGCGAATCAAAGGCACAGATGTTTTTAGAATCTTTCCGGCAAAAGTAGGCAACGGAATCGTCACTATTCATAATAAAAAAACAGGACAAATTCTGATTGAACTGCGTGTAGATGTGCGTGATCAAACAATTGAAAAATCACTGCGTGAAGTTAAAGCCTTGTTAGCTGACATCGAAGGCGTTGAGTACAAGATCGTCAATGGGAAGATCTTACTGGATGGTTTTGTTCTATTACCAAAAGATCTTAAACGAATCGGAAGTGTGATTGGTCAGTTCGCCGAAGGCAGCGTTAACATTACAAGCTTAGTAACTTTAAGCCCGATTGCTCGTCAAAAAATTGTCGAATATATTTCAAGAGATATTAATAATCCTGAAATATCTGTTACACCGATTGGTGATTACATTCGTTTAGAGGGTTTTGTAAATTCTATTGCAGAAAAAACACGAGTCTCTGATGTCGTGTCTTTGTATTTGCCTGATATCGTTCGACCTAAAGGTGAAGAAAATTTAAAAAATTTAGAAATCAATGGTCGCAGAGCAGCTACGGGTGTTGACGGTTATATTATAAACAACATTCAAGTACGAGAAGACAAAGATAAAGTCGAACCTCCTCCGAAAATGATTCAGGTGGTGATCCATGTTGTTGAATACAGTGAACGTTATTTAAAAGAATTTAGTTTTCTTTTTCAACCTTCTTTGACTGGTTTAGGAAATGCTTCTGGACAACAGCGTGCGCCTACATCTATTGGTGAAATTGCATCTATTGTGGATAGTTTGTTGCCTAAATTAAACTGGGCCCGTAATCATGGTTATATTCGATTATTAGATACGGCTTCAATTTTGACCCAGAATGGCAGCGCTGCAAGTTTAAAAAGATCTATTGCTATTAATAATGGTAATTCGACAGCGCAAGCTCCAGGTCAGCCCGCTGCAGCGCCAGCAACACCAACAATCAATTACGAACTAACTCTTAACACCACGCCAACTATTAAATCTGAACGATCTGGTCTGATCGAATTACAAGGGCTTAGCGTAACAACTCAAGGTGGTGGTACTTCACTATCTCCGTCAACAACAATTAATACGACAGTGTCAGTTCGTGACCGCCAAAGTGCAGCACTTGCAGGTATCATAAGTAAAAAAACTTCAAACGATTATGGCGGACCAACAGGTGCTGGTGCATATATTACTTTAAATCACGCTAAGAAATATGAAAAGGGAACAAGTAATTTTGTTCTTTTTATAACCCCGATTATTAAATCTTCAGCAAGTTCTGGTGTAGAACAAGTGAAGAAAAAATTTAGAATGAAAGAGTAGAGGTTTTTTATGGCCTTACATTCAAATTGCATTCTGATAGCTGTTGTCGGTGGTAAAGGCGGCGTGGGTAAATCTGTGTTCGCTGCAAATTTAACAGCAGCTATGACTGCTGAATTACGCACCCCTGTATTGTTAATTGATTGTGATTCTAAAAGCGTTGGAGATCAAAATGTGATTACGGGTTTAAAACCAGTTAAAACATTACGCGAATTAGCTAATTCAACGACTTCACTTAACAGCGTTCCGATTCAACAAATTTTAGCACAACATCAAACAGGTTTTGCTTATTTAGGTGCCGTGCGTGGGCCAGAAGAAATATTAAGCGTATCGCCAGAAAGTATTTCTAAATTGATCGAACATTTTTCAAGATCATTTAAATTTATCGTTGTCGATTGCGGAAACGATTTAGGTCCTACGCAAAATGCTGTTTTACAAGACGCTACAGCTATTTCTATTGTTTCAACTCCTGAAATTCTTGTGGTTCAGCAAACACAAAGAATGCTAAATGAATTAATGACTCAGTCTTTTCCAAAAGATATTTTTCAATTGGTTATTAACAAAGTTAGTGCAAATGGTTTACAACCACAAATGATTGCACAACATTTAGGTTTAATGCCAATGGCGCTTATTCCATCAGATGAAGCTTCGATTATGGCATCGATTACACAATCAAAGCCATTTGTGATCACACAGCCAAAGTCGCCCTTGTCAGCAGCTTATTTTGATTTTATCAGAAAATTATCAAGCGGAACTTTACAAAAATTAAAATCGACTCAAAAACCAAGAGCTTCAACTTTTAATCAAGTTCAACAAACAAATAATCTGACGAACAATTCTGATTCACAAAGTCCGAGTCCTTCAAAAAGTTTAGATCCGTGGATTGCCTTAAAATTACGGGTCCATTCAGAATTAATTAGAACTGTTGATCTAAAAAAGATTCTTGCTGAAGCCAATGATAGTGAAAGTAAAGAAAAAGAATTACGTTCTAAAACCCAACGTGATATTTCACAAATTGTCGATAAAGAAGGCCCTGAATTATCACGTGAAGAACGACAAAAATTAGTCAAAGAAGTTTTAGAAGAAGCTTTAGGTTTGGGACCACTTGAAGACATGTTGGCTGATCCAGCGATCACAGAAATTATGGTCAACGGAGCTAACCGCATATTTATTGAAAAAGCCGGTAAAGTTCAATTAAGTGGAGTGAAATTCACTTCGAACGATCACTTAAGACGAATCATTGAACGCATTGTTACACCACTAGGCCGACAAATTAATACGTCTTCACCCTATGTTGATGCCCGATTAAAAGATGGTAGCCGTGTGAATGCTGTGATCGAGCCCTTGTCGTTGGACGGACCAGCATTAACTATTCGTAAATTTAAAAAGGGCGGAATCTCTGCTGAAAAATATATTGATTACGGAAGTATCACAAAAAATATGTTGGATTTTTTAAAAATTTCTGTTGAATGCGGATATAATATTGTGATCAGTGGTGGTACTGGATCTGGTAAAACATCATTACTAAATATGATTTCTCAGTTTATTCCGGCTAATGAACGCGTCATCACTGTCGAAGATGCTGCCGAATTACAGTTACAACAAGAACATGTGGTCAGATTAGAAACTAGGCCCCCATCAATGGAAGGCAGTAATGCTGTAACCATTCGTGATTTAATTAAAAATGCATTACGTATGCGACCAGACCGAATTGTTGTCGGTGAAACACGTGATGGGGCAGCACTTGATATGCTTCAAGCGATGAACACAGGTCATGATGGTTCAATGACAACGACACATGCGAATTCACCGCGTGAATGTATTGCGCGTTTAGAAACACTGGTTATGATGTCGGGTCTTGATTTACCAGTGCGTGCTATTCGTGAACAAATTTCTGGTGCTGTTGATCTTATCGTTCAAATTGTTCGTATGTCTGACGGCAGTCGAAGAGTCATCAGCATTACTGAAGTTGTCGGTATGCAAGGTGATATTGTTACGTTGGCAGAAATTTTTCGTTTCAAAGAAACAGGCTACGATAAAAACAGAAAAATTTTAGGACAATTTCAAGCTACAGGAACTGTGCCATCATTTATTCAAGAAATTAAAGATCGCGGAGTCCACATCCCGATGGAAATATTTTCAAACGAAAGTGCTCCAAAAGCAGTTGCAGCCTCAAATGGAACAACAAATCCTCCGTCGGGAACTAATCCAAATAAAAAAGCAGGATAGTACATGGATGCAATAATACACATTTTTAAACATGAATGGCTTGTGTTTCCATTATTTGGAATTCTTGTTTTCGTTATTGTTTATAAAAGTGCCGATAAAGTTGTTGATACTTTTATAAAAAAAAATGCAGATAAAAAATCACAGATTTTAAGTCATATGCGGCTTTTAGGAATGGATGCAAATGATAAAAAAGTAAATCTTTTACTTTTATTATCAAGTTTTGGTTTAGGTTTTTTGTTTTTTCTTTTATTCTGGCCTGAAGTTTCGATGGGTTTATTTATGGGAACATCGATGGGTATTGCCGGCTTTCAAATTTTACCAATAGTTTATAAAATTTTATATGAAAAGCGCTGTAATCAATTTGTTGAACAAATGGTTGATGCTTTAACTATTATGGCCAACGGAATTAAATCAGGTACAAATCCACAACAAGCTATGCAAAGGGTTGTTGAGATTATGGCTAATCCGGTCAAAGCTGAGTTTTCACAAGTATTAACACAAACCCAGTTCGGTCAAAGTTTTGAAGAAGCTTTGAATGA
>JAYUQO010000111.1:0-4508 GCA_043756765.1 Bdellovibrio sp.
AATCATATTCGCTTTTTTGATGGCGTCTTAACGTCTATTTCTGAGTCAGGTGGCTTGTGTTTATTAAACACGCCTTTGATCCAGGTTGGCGATCAAATGAAAATCCATGTGAAGAGTAATCAATCGAATTCTGTTTCATTTAACATTGAATGTGAAGTAATTCGTAAAAACTTTACTCGCGAAAGATTGAATTCGAAATCAGGACTCTATTATGCAGTTCGGTTTCACGATATACAAAAGGTTGGTATTGATCAGATCCGCAAATGGTCTGATGTGAAGGCTAGTTAATTTTATAAATAAATCTGCTTTGGCAGTTAATAAAGGAGAACACAATGGGTATTTTTAATTTTATCGTCGAATCAGGTTTTGTGGGTTGGATTATCTTAGGTACAGGTGGCGTGGTGATCGCATTAGCTTACGAAAGAGCCCAAACACTTTATAAAAAATTTGGAATGAATGTAGAAGCTTTCACAGGAAAGATTCAGAATTTAGTTTTATCTAAAAAAATTGACGAAGCTATTGTGACATGTGCACAGATGGAAGATAAGCCATTAGCAAAAGCTTTCAAAGTCATCCTTGAAAAAGCTGACCGTGATGATGAAACAATCTTTCAAGCTCAAGACATTGCCATGTCAGAAGCCGTTCCTTTATACACCAAACGTTTGCATTATTTATCTATGTTAGCAAATGTGGCTACTCTACTGGGTTTATTAGGTACGATTCACGGTTTAATTATTTCCTTCCAAGCCGTTGCGCAAGCCGATCCCGCACAAAAACAAGCGATGCTTGCAAACGGTATTGCCGTTTCAATGTATACGACGGCTTTAGGTCTTGCTGTTGCAATTCCCGCGATGGTTATTTTTTCATTTTTAACTTCACGACAAAATGAATTGTTAGAACAGTTACAAGAAAAATGTTCTAAATTAACTGAGACCTTAACAAGCAGTAGCATTCCAGGTTTAGGCAAAGATCAAGTGTTTCCTGAAACAACAACTAACAAATCAATTGCTCCACCATCTGCGAATACAAAAGCTTCTTAATTAAAAGCTTTTAAAAGGTTAGGTAATTATGGCTAAAAGATTTAAACTGAATATTAATAGAAACTCTGAGTTCGAACTTGATCTGGCGCCTCTCCTTGCCGTGATGGTTAAACTTGTACCCGTTCTATTAATTTCATCTGCCTTTGTTCAAATGATGATTATCGAAACTGAATTACCGCAAGTTGTTAAACAAGCTATTGAAAAACAAATCAATAACCCAAAAGCTGCAAAAATTTCATTAGCAATTAGCAAAAAAGATGGAGTTAAAATTATCGTTACAGAAAATGGACAACAAAAAATTGAAGTTGTTGGACTAAACAAAGATAAACAAATAGATTTACCACAACTCCATGGAAAACTGATTGAAGTTAAGAAGCTGCATCCAGAGCTTTTTAAAATAGATATCAGCCCTGATGCTGATGTTATTTATAACGATATTGTTAAAATTATGGATGAGGCCCGAAAGTCTCGTTCAAAAGATATTAAATTTCCAGTTAAAGATGTAAAAACAGGACAAGATGTAATGACCGATTATATGTTTCCTGAAATCGTTTTTAGCAATACATTGGATGGGTGATTTTTATGAGCAAACGTCGTTTTGAAGTTCCAATAAAAAGAAATCAATCGTTCACACTGAACATAACATCCATGACAGATATGTTCACGATTTTACTGGTGTTCTTATTGCAAACTTTTGCCTCAGCTGATGTACAAATTGATCCAGTGACGGGTTTAAGATTACCGTCTTCTCAATCTGAAAAGAATCCTGTGAATGGCGTCAAAATTTCAGCTTCGCCAACTGAAATCAAAGTTGATCAATTAACTGTGGCTGACATTACGAACAATCAAGTCGCACAAAATGCGATCGATCCTAATGACAATCAGTTCATCAAACCATTGTTTGACGAATTGATGAAAGTTAATAAATCCAATGAAACTTTAGCAAAAACTGGCAAAATTTTATTACAAGCTGATCAAAATATTCCTTACGCGACTTTACGTAAAATCATGTACACAGCATCTATGGCCGGTTTTCCAAATTTAAAACTAATAACAACAGTAAGTGAGTGAGTATGAAATTTTCTAAAGCATTTCTAGCATTACTGATTTCTACATGTGCAACAATTGGCTGGGCTGCTCAAGAAAACACTAAAGGTTTACTTCCAGAAGTTAAACTGAACTCTGCGAACGAAGATGTGAATCAAAAAACGGCTTTTGCTTCTGAAGTTTTAATTTCAAAATCTGAATTAAAAGCGATTGAATCATTAAAAAAAATTATAGCTAAGAAAAAAGGGGCTACTGATGAAGCAGATCTTTATTATCGTTTAGCTGAACTTTACATGCGTAGGTCTAAATCTGGTCGTTTTTTCGATCTCAATTTAGAGGCACAAAAAAAATTATTCAATTTAGGTCTACCAAGCCAAGAAGCTAGAAGATATCTTAAAGATGCCATTGTTATCTACGATCTATTGGAAGCTCGGTTTCCCAAATACTCAAAATCTGATGCCGTTTTATTTAATAACGCTTTAGCCAATTCTCAGATTACAAAAATTTCTAAAGCCCAAAACCTGTATATAAAATTAATTCAGAACCACCCTAAATCAATTCTGATTTCTGATGCCTATCTTGAAGTCGGCGAACTATATTATAACCAGCATAAATTTGAAATGGCCCTAGAAAAATTTAAAGCCGTTGAAAAATTTCCAAACTCGAAGGCCTACCCATATGGACTTTATAAATCCGCTTGGGCTTTTTATAACTTAAAAAGAACCGATGAAGGCGTCCAACAGCTTTTGACTGTTGTTCGAATCAATCCAGCAGATACCCAAGATCAAAAAAAATATAATCTAAGAAAAGAAGCCATCAGAGATTTAACCTTGTTTGTTGGCGAAACAATGCCACCAGATCAGCTTTATACATTTTTCAAAAAAATAACAACACCCGATGAATTAGGTGAAGTTATTATCAACCTTGCCAATTTATACGAAAGTCATTCACGCTACAAAGAAATCAGTGTGTTTGCCAAAGAATTTATTGAAGATTATTCAACAAGTTCACATTCACCTAAAATTTATGCGCGCCTCATCGACGCTGAAGAAACATTAAAAAACAGACCGCAAGTCATTACTTATTTAAAAAACTTAGGTCTATTTTGCCAACAGTTTAGTTCAACTGAATGTCAGAATGACTTTAAAAAAGTGACATTAGAAATATCAAAAAAATGGTGGGATATTTGGCTTAAAAATAAAAAGCATGTTGAATTTTCAAAACTAACTGAACAGGCTTTTGAAATTTTATTAAGTTATGAAGACCCTGCTAAACCTGACTACACATCGCGTTATGCATATAGTGAATTATTGTTTCAAACTGGTAAGTACGAACAGGCTGAAAAAAATTATTTAGTGGTTTCTGAAGTTAAAACTTTGGATAAAACTAAACAGCATGATGCCCTTTACGGCGCTTTATATAGCATTGAAAAACAGCTTGAAAACCCAAAATTACAATCTGGGGATGCTGACTTACTGGTTTCACGTCAAAAAGAACTGGCTACCCGCTATGTCACTGAATTTAAAAATGGTGAACACTATTCAAGTCTTCAATTCAAACTTGGCTTTATCGCCTATAAACAACAACAGTACGACAAATCACTTGAAATTCTTATGCCATTCACTGCTGAAAAAACAGCAAAAACTGAATTCAAAAATAAAGCAGAAGATATTATTTTAGATATCTACAACATTAAAAAAGATTTTAAATCTATCGTGAACACAACTGACAAAGTCATGAAATCAAATGGCGCAAATGAATCGCGTTTATCACAAATTAAAACGATTAACCTTGAAGCCCAGTTTGCACAGATGCAATCAGACTCTGACGGTAAAGCTGTTCTTGAACAAGTTGATATTCTTAAAGACTTTTCAAAAAAGAACAAAGACACTAAGTTAGCTCAGGAATCTTTATGGAAAGCCATATCATTGGCTTATGCTAATCAATTTAATATTATTGGTGCAGATCTGACTAATGACTATGTTAAAGCTTATCCAAAGGATTCAAAAAACTTAGACGCTATCAAAGAAGCTGCGAAAGCTTACGTTGATTCTGGTTACTTGCCACAGGCGATTAGCGCGTTTAGACAATTAGCCCAGATTGAATCAACTAAAACATTACAACATTTAGAAACATCATGTGATCTTTTAAAAGTTAATTCACAATTAGCTGAGGCCCGCGGCTGCTATAAAGGGCTATTTAGTTCAGTTTCAAAAGAGAAGAAAAATCAATTATTAGTTAAAATGATGGATTCATTTAAAGACAATAAAAGTTTATCAGAATTTGCCAGTATTGAAAATCAAATTTTACAAGAAAACATCGAACCTTTTGCGACAAAAATTTTAATTAATCGCGCAAAAGATTTATTACAAGATAAAAAATACTCAGAAGCATTTAATTTATCATTGAAAATTAATTCAC
>JAYUQO010000112.1:0-4495 GCA_043756765.1 Bdellovibrio sp.
AAAACTTCAAATTCTTGAAAAATAAACCTGAATGGATGCTTTGATGTTAAAAATAATTTTCGATCTGCATCGCAAAAATGTAAATCAAAAGATCGCCAGTGCCCTAGAAATTGTCTGAATAAAAAACCTAAAATTCCTTTCTGCTGCTCGGCGCAGAATCCAATAAGGTTTCCACCTTCGTTCAGAATCTCGTATTTATTGCGAGTTTCAAACCCAAACAGTTCGGCTAATTCTTTTCTTTGACGA
Source organism: Bdellovibrio sp. (assembly GCA_043756765.1). Taxonomy (GTDB): domain Bacteria; phylum Bdellovibrionota; class Bdellovibrionia; order Bdellovibrionales; family Bdellovibrionaceae; genus Pseudobdellovibrio. The sequence continues at coordinate 247 of JAYUQO010000112.1, forward strand.
ACAATTAATTGCGTACAGTTTTGTAAGTTCATAATACGATACCTACCTTATTTTAATATGTATAATTCAGAGTAGTTAAAATGAAAAAGGCCTGAACTCAATACGTCAAAAAAACCATTTATATTAGCAGGAGCCTGTTTTTTTCGTGTCGAAAAATAATTATAATCTTCATAGTTATTATCAGCTCGGTAAATAATATGTTCAGGACTTAAAAAGTCTTTATAAACTTCAGTGCTTACAAAATAATTTACTTTCAATAGTTGCTGATCGTTATGACCCTTAACTTCTGAAATCATTTTTTGACCATCATACGATACAAAAACTTTTATTCCGTCACGATCAATAATTTTAATATTTTGAATAGGCTTTTTGACAGACTTAATAGAATTGTTTTCTATTGTTAAAATATAAGCCTGTGGCTTTGATACATTGAGAATAACGAATTGATCGTTCACGATCTGCACCTTTGCGTATTCATTAGCATCTATTTGCATAACTTGCTGAATAGTCCAATCGCTTTCAGTAGAGTTTGCTACAACTTCACTTAAAATAAAATTACTAGCATCATCTGAATGACTCACTAACAACCGGTTAAATGATTCATTTTTTAAGTGCACGTTGTAGTTATTAAGTTTTTTACTTTTAAGATTATATTCAAAGTAGATCGAATCATTAAATCCTTGAACTTTTTGATCAGTAAATTTTAAATATCTTGGTTTCATTGACATCAAATTGATATCAGTTTCATACATCATACCCTGCGGATCATTGACTTTAAAAGTTTTATAACTGATTACTTTTCCCGCATTTGAACTCGTGCCTTTAGCCGTACCAATAGAAACCCATTTTTTATCTTCTGACAAAGACACGTAATAAACATCCTGATCAGATTCATTAAATTCATAAACAATTTTTTTAGTTTTTAAATCGACCACAACTAAATATTTAATAATTTTAGGTGCTTCAATAACAATACTGTCTTTAACAGCGGGTTTGTTTATTTTGAACTGCACAAAATCTTTTTCAAATTCAGTCTTAAATTCAATATTCTTAAATATTTCAGGCAAAGTATAAACTATCGTTCGCGTAGTCATTTTCACAATATGTAGTTGTTGATTCACTTGAACCAATGCCCAATCATTTTCAAAACTTATTTGTTTTATTAATTCGTTTTCATCGATGATTTGTGTCAACTTCAATTCTAAATTTTCAATTTTTGCAATATGCAAATTTTTGGCACTGTCTTCTAAAATGATGGTGTTTTTTCCGAAACTTTCACGGTATTTTAAACCGTCTGGGATAAGTACTTGATGGTACCATTCACTTAAGTCACCTTCTATTAGTTTTAAACTGTGTCTTGGGTCATTAGCTGATTTATGGATTTTAGCGATCCAATCTAATCCCGATAAATTATGTTTTCCGTCAGAAAACATTTTATTTTTTATTAAATTGAATAAATTTGAACCAGGATACACCTGTTCAATGTCTTTAAGGCCAAAGATTAATTTTGCAAAACTGTTTTGGTATTTACCCAAGTGTAGTTTTTTATGTAAATCCGTCCCTGATGCACAATTGTTACTATTGTTTTGACATAATTTTGATATTTCAGTGATAGATTGTCTTCTTGTCACCAATTGGTCTTGAATAATTTCAGTTGTCGCTTTTTCGATAAAAGTCGGCTTCAACCACCACCGTCTTTCAATAGAGTGGTTTGGATCTGAAGATAAAAACTCTGATTCAAAAGATAATTTAATTTTAAAAACAGAAAATGTTTCTCCGTACAATTCGAAAATATTTTCTTTTTGAGATCTTTCATCAAATTCTTTGTAATTAGCAGCAATCTCTTCATAGAGATAGCCAATTGCTTGCTTCAATCGATTGTCACGGCTTGGTGTGCTGTGGGTATCGTAGTCAGATGATTCTAAACTGCATTTATTGGGGTAGCAGACTTTATGACCTTCTTCTACGACGTTTTTTCTTTGATTGAGTAGTTTGACAAGTGAATCAACTGAATCTTCATATTCCAGTTTCCAATTCGGGTTTGGGTTTAAGACTCGGTTTATATCTATGGCTTGACCACTATATTGTTCTCTTGAGTAAAAGGGCATTTTATCAGCGTCAACCAGACCAACTTTATCTCCGTTGAAAACTGGCCAGCGCATTCGAAGTAACATATTTTTATTTTCCTCGAAAATATTAGGATAAATACGGTGATCACTTAAGATTCGAATATCTTTTGGCAAAGTCGACGACATGACATAGGCAATAACCCCGTTTGTAGCCGGAAATTGACGGTAAACGACCATGGTGTGTCCTGATTTTCCTGATATTAACAAATGAAAAGCCCCAGGTAATAATGCTTCTTTACTAATAAGAACTGGATACGAATCTCTGTTAAGTGTATGAGTATAACTTTGAATCATAATAAACTTCATAGCGGCTAAAAATCTCTCGTCCTTAAACCAGTCTTGATGAGTTTTTAACTTAGCCCAGTCCGATTTTAAAGATCTATGCGTAAACCAGAAACCATCCATTGTCTTATTTGCCATTGGTAGATAATTTATACGCGCAAAAATCCAGCGCAATGAATACATGACATCTGCACAATCAGTTCGTATTTTGTGTTTAACAAAAAAATCTGTGTCCACTTCGTTTTGAATCCACTGAGAAAACTTCACTTCCCAATCCCATGACCATTCATTTTTTGCTGTCCAAATGCCTTCTTTTTCTTGACCTAATAGTTCATAAGAGTTTGCTAGTAGAACACTACGCATTTGAATTTTTTGAAATTTTTTTTCACTTAAAAAATTATGAGCTTGATAGCGGTTTTTAAAATAAGTTTCATCAACCGACTCTGGCCAACCCGCTACATACTGATTAATTCGCACTTTCCAAACTTTATTTTCTTGAAAGACGAAAGCCTTTTGACCTGACGACGCGCTGTAAACTAATTCCTGCTGGGCCTTCGCGTTTAAATTAAAAGAAAAAACCGATAAAATTAATGTCCAAAATAAAGATTTCATGATGACACCTCTTATGTTGTGAGAGAATCGAAAGATTTACTCTAACTAAACCAGATTTCATTGACAACCTGTATTCGTCATTTTATTTTTTAACTGAATATAATGTGTCGCCAATTTGGCAAATAGGTGATTTTAAATCTTTTTCACAGCTTTCACGAATAACTTGGCACATGCCCATTCCTGATTTTAATAGATCCCGATATATGTTCGCATCGATAGGACCAATTTCTGGAATAAAAATTTGTTTCACTTCGGTAGAAAAATTTGCATTGGTGTTCATGATCACACAGGCATTGTGTTTCATCTTGTTATTACAATCAGTAAAAATTGTGTATGCTGTTGTAGGAAATAGTGTGTTCAGATTTATATACTTTGATTGGATCAGCCAACTCACAGTCAGAATCACTATTAAAAATAGACCACTTAAAAAGTATTTCATTATATTTTGATTATCTGATAGTCTCGTTTCAGATGTCAACACAGCCCCTAAATAAACCCAAAATACCCAAGAAATACCAACCCTACGGATTTGAAATTCTTCATGAAGATTTAGATGTTATTGTTGGTTGTAAAACAGCAGGCGCGTTAACGGTCGCTGCACTTTTTGAAAAAAATAAAACTATTCATAATGCCTTAAACAGCTATATCCGCAAAGGCAATACTCGGTCGCAAAAGTCTGCATTTGTGGTGCACCGTCTAGATCAATGGACATCAGGCGTACTTATTTTTGCAAAAAGCGAACAAGCCCAACAAACTTTAAAAAATAATTGGAAATCCACAGTTAAGCATTACTACGCCATCGTTCATGGTCATATGGCCAAAAAATCAGGAATTATTGAAAGCTATTTATCTGAAGATGAAGACTACGTCGTGCACTCATCAAAAAATAAAGACGACGGTAAATTAGCGCAAACACAGTACGAAGTTGTTAAAGAAATCCCTGGGTACAGTTTAGTCAAAATTAATTTACTCACTGGCAAAAAAAATCAAATTCGTGTGCACTTTGCAGACCTTGGACACCCTTTAGTTGGCGACACCAAATACGGTAAAGACAATGATACAGTTAAAGTCGCCAAAAACATGATGCTGCATTCATTTTCAATAGAATTCACCCACCCCCACCACGGAAAAAGACTACTTGTTCAAGCTGATGTGCCAGACTATTTTAAGAAATTGATCCAATTCGATTATTAGCTATTACAGCCATGAAATTTGTTCTTAAATCT
>JAYUQO010000113.1:0-12917 GCA_043756765.1 Bdellovibrio sp.
ACCCTTATTTAATTTATTTTTTCGCTAGCAAATAATGCGTCACAGCCCATTCTTGTCCCTTATTGTAGCCAAAGAGCTCTGAACAAGACATGAAAAAGACTCTCCAGCGGTTGACCCAGGCTTCGGTCTGATCTTGGCCGTAGGCTGTGTGAAATAACTTACGCGCTTCAGCTTCGTTCTGATCCATCAATTGTAACCACGCTTCAAGTGTTTTTTGATAATGTTGACCGTTCCAGTCCCATTTTTGTTGGATGGCAAAATGTTCGTCGAATAGATCAAATAAATTCCTGGCTGGCATTTGTCCTCCCGAGAAAAAATATTTTCCCATCCAATTATCTTCACCTTCGACTTCAAAAAAATAAGGTGTCGTTTTATGGGTGAAAACATGAATAAAGAATTTTCCTTGAGGACTCATTTTTTGTGAAACTAATTTAAAAAATAAGTCATAGTTTCTGAGGTGTTCCATCATTTCAATGCTCATGACACGGTCAAATAAATCAGAACCAAAATCATAATTTTCAGGTTTTCCTAAATCGCGTGTTAAAACTTCTAAATTTATAAATCCACGTTGCTTAGCAATATCATCAATATATTTTTTTTGTGTTGTCGAATTAGACACGACTGTAATTTTCGATTTTGGAAATCGTCTAGCCATTTCTAAAGATAATGATCCCCAGCCACAGCCTAATTCTAAAATACGCATTCCATCTTGAATTTGTGCATGTTCAATTGATAAATCTAATGCTTTTTGTTCGGCATCTTTTAAGGTCTTACAACTTTCATCCCAGTAACATGAACTGTATTTTTTATGAGGCCCTAAACAAAGATCATAAAATTTAGTGGGCACTTCATAATGCTGTTCATTTGCTTCTTTGGTCATAATGGCTAAATCTGATTTTTTTAAAACATCGGCGTATTTTTTAATGAACTGACCATTCGCTTTTAATTCATCACTTTTCATATCAATCAGTCTTTGTTTGAGAAGATGTTTGATCCCTGACCTGATTGCAAAGTCAGGCACAAAGCCCTTTTCCATGGCTTTAATAAAAGTTTTAACCATTTGGCTCATTTCTAAACCCTCTCCATCATGTATTGACCGACATTAATGCGTTCTGCCCTAAATGCACCTTCACAATAAGATAAATACAAATTCCACATTCTCATAAATTTATCATCGAAGCCCATTTGCGTCACATGACCTTTAACTTCATTAAATTTCTGACGCCACATTTTTAAAGTTTCTGCATACGAAATACCGAATTCAAACTGGTCGGCTAAAACCATATTGTTTTCTTTGCTTTTACGATCAAAAATACTGTTTGTTAAAAGCATTCCCCCAGGGAATATATAATTTTGAATAAAATCAGGTTTTGATCGGTAACTGTAAAATAAATCATCGTGAATCGTGATCCCTTGAATGATGGCTTGGCCTTTTCCTTTAATCGAAGACGATACTTTTTGAAAATAATTATCCCAGTACTGTTCGCCCACGGCTTCAATCATTTCTATTGAAACAACTTTGTCGTACTTTCCTTCGATATCACGGTAATCCATTTCTTTAAGATCAATGTAGCCACTCATGCCTTTAGCCTGAATCATCGCACGATTATGGGCTGCTTGGCGCGGTGAATTCATCACAGCTGTGACTTTACATCCGGTCTTTTCAACAACACGACTAAAAAACCCGCCCCAACCGCAACCAATTTCTAAAACATGATCGCCTGATTTAATATTCAGTGTTTCAATCATGCGGTCATATTTATTTAATTGGGCTTGTTCTAAAGTTTCTTGGCCTGTTTTAAATAATCCTGATGAATAAGTCATCGTTTGATCAAGCCATAATTTGTAAAAATCATTTCCTAAATCATAATGAGCCATAATATTTTTCTTAGCCCCAGTTTTTGAATTTCGGCTGAGCATAAATTTAATTTTATAAAGTAAGGTCCCAACCCAAGTGCCGTGCAGCGCGCGGCCCAAGGCCTGATCATTACGACAGGCCCATTCAATCAATGCCGCCATATTGTCGACATCAACTTTACCTTCGATAACGGCTTCAGCTAAGCCTAAATCACCTTTTTGGACCATTTGATCAATAGCTGACCATTCTTTAATATGAACATGAGCCACAAAGTTGGTATCACCGAATTTTTCTTTTTTTCCGTCAGGAAAAGTAATTTCAACATGGCCATTTTTCGCATTTTTTAAAATCTGCATAAAAAATCTAGCGGCGAACGACGGTTGTGCCATCTGTAATCTCCTTTTGAGGTAAAATCGGTTTCTTGATATATTTTACTTTTTTTAAAATAAGTTTAATCGCTTGAAAATGAATGCGCAGAACAACTAACGGAGTCATCCAACCATATTTAAATAATAATTTAAATTTTGAATAGGATTCTAACGGGTTTAAATGACCTGATAACCAAGTTTGTAGTTTTAATGACCCATCCAAATTTAAAAATTGAATGTCCGCATGAATTTTTTGATCATCATTGATAAAGCGAAACTTGTATTGGCCTTCAATTTTAAAAAATGGGGATACATGAAATTCTTTTTTGGCAATCAGCCACTGATTCATCAGATCTTCGCCTTGGTTATACAACCAATAAAAATGTCTTTCTGAAAAAGTATTATTCACTTCAACTAACACAGCTTCTAGTTTTTTGTTTTTTATACAGTACCAAAAACTAACCGGATTAAATGCGTAACCCAGAAACCTGGGAATCGTTAATAACTGAATTTGATCAGCTTGATAGGAAAAATGTTTTTGAATAAATGATTTTATTTTTAGTTCAATATGATCGTCTGATCCTAATAAATAATCTTTTGGATCAAAACTTAAAAAAAGTCGACTCAGATCATTTTTGCTTTTTTCAATTTCACGCACATCAGTATATAAATAAAAAATGGGATACTTAAAAGAATTTTTAGCAACTTCGGCACGTGAATGATAAACATGACCTTCAAAAAGTTGAATCATTGGATCCACCTAACCCACGGCGGACTAATATTTAATTTTTCAGCAACTTTAACTGCACTTAATAGTCCATCTTCATGAAACCCATAGCGTGTCCATGCGCCAGCAAAATACATGTTATCCAGTCCTTGAATAGTATCTATTTCTTTTTGGGCGTCGATTGCTTTTTGATCAAAACGCGGGTGATCAAATTCGGCCGTTGTAATCAAGTCTTTTGGATTTTCGTTTGCATTAAGTGTTAATAAAACAGCTTTTTCTGAAACAATATTTTGTAATCGATTTAAATAGTAAGTTAAAGACACTTTGTCATTAACTTCGCTGTCATGCATTTGTGCTTTTACATTCCATGCGGCCCAACATTTTTTTCTCTGCGGCATATGTGTTTCATCTTGATGCAAATAAGCTTTATTTTTTTGTGTTTCAAAGTTTTTTAAAACATCGATTATTTTTTGATTCTGAGTTTTCATGATTTTTCGTGTAATAGGCGCATGAGTCGCAAAAACAACCATATCAAAATCATAACTCGATTTATTTGTTGTTAGTTGCACGCCCTGGTCAGTTGATGAAACTGAAATCGCAGCTTCAGATAAATGAACGTGTTTTAGATGTTCTGCGATTTTATCGACGTATTGTTTAGATCCGTTTTTAACTGTTCGCCACATTGGGCGATCATTCACTTGTAGTAATTTATGATTAATAAAGAAAGTTAAAAATGTTTCCGCAGGAAAATCCATCATGTTTTTTTCAGGAGTCGACCAAATAGCTGCAATCATTGGTAGGATATACCATTCTGCTAATGGCGCAGCGTAATTCATATTTTTTAGCAAATCACCTACAGTCCACTTGTTTTGTCGGGATAAATCACGGTTCTTTTCTGCGTCTTTATGGAATTTGATTATGTTAAACACCATTTTGTAAAAATTTGGACTCAGCAAGTTATTTCGTTGAGCAAATACTGTATCTAAATTATCTCCGGACCATTCCAGATTAACTCGTGGAACTTGTATTGACAGCGACATATCTGACTCAAATGTTTCAACATTTAAAAATTTAAACATCGCCGTTAAATGGGGATACGTTAATTCGTTATAAACGAGAAAACCCATATCTACATTGGTTTTTAGGCTGTTTTTATGAATAGAATACGTGCATGCATGACCACCTAATCTGTGATCTGACTCGAATAAATGAACTTCGTGTACCTGCTGTAGCAGTAACGCTGTTCCCAAACCACTAATTCCTGAACCAATAACGGCTATTTTTTTCATCTATTCCTAGTATATATTAATGTCACATATTATGACAGTAAAAAACGATGTTGTCTTATGATACTAATTTAACTAAAGTTTACCGTAATGAAACGTTCAAACGTTGTTAGAAAGCAAAAAACACCTCGTAAGTATGATAATTCGTCGCGTGAGAACAAGTCCAACACGAATCGTCAAAAAATTATCGAGAACTATATTGAACTCTTGGTTACGCGTCGTGGACAAGAGATTTCACTCGAGGAGCTTGCGCAAAAATCTGACCTATCTAGTCGTACACTTTTTCGTTTTTTTGGTGATAAAAAAACTTTGTCTCTTGAAATCGAAAATTATATTGCCCAATACCTAAGTGCAGCTTCCGCCAACTTAGAAAAAATGTCTTTTGAAGATTTTGCAGCTTATGTTTTTGAACTTTTTGATAAAAATGAAAATTTAATTTTAGCTTACTTGTATACAAACTTCGGTCAAAATTCACGGGTTCTATTTAGAAAACGTTTCTTAAGCCTTGTTGTTGAAAAATTCAAAAGCCAGTACGGACAAAATGAGTCAACAGAAGAAACACGTAAAATGTTTTTTATTGTCTCACTCTTAAACGCTAATCTTTGGAGTGACCTGCGCGATGGTTTTGAACTCAGTGGCCGTGATATGGCACACACAATCAAATGGGCTATTCATAGCCTAACTCAAGATCTTAAAAAGAATTAATCTAGACAGTCTAAGTTCTTCGAAGAACTTTCAATTTCAAACTGCAATGTCACAAACTGAATTTTATAATCATGTTTAATTTTTTGTGATAACTGAATCATTAAATTTTGCGTGTCTGTCCCCTGCTTAACGACTAAATGCACAGTCATTGCGTTTTCCATTGAGCTAACAGACCAAATACGCAGTTGGTGAAACGCCGTAACTTCATTATAGCCGCGCAATAACAGTTCTATTTTTTTTAAATCAACACCACGGGGAACTTTAGCCACAAGCAACTGAATAGCTTCTTTAAACAAAGACCATGAGCTTTTAGTCATCACTATAACAACCAACACCGCCAAAATCGGATCAATGATTTGATAACCTGTCAGTTTAATCAACAATCCAGATACAACGACGGCAACAGAAATCAACGCATCCACGATCAAATGCACGTAAGCACTTTTAATATTGATATCGTGATTGTGGTGCTTGAATAAAAAAGCTGATCCTAAGTTCACTGCCACGCCGATCGCAGCGACAACCATAACTTGGGTTTCTTGAATAGCCTGTGGATTAATAAAGCGAAAGATAGCTTCAAATAATATATAAAATAAACTGATAAATATAACCGATGAGTTAATAAAGGCTACAAGAAGCGATGCTTTTTTAAAACCAAATGTGTAATCAGCTGCAGTTTTAGATGTAATTAGCCTATAGCCGAACCACGACAACACTAAAGCTAAAACATCTGTCAGATTATGAAGAGCATCGGCTTTTAAAGAAACAGATTGCGTAATAAAACTATAGACAAATTCAACAATAACAAAAATAAAATTGATTGATGCACCTATAAGAAATGCTTTAGATATGTTTTGTGTATTTACAGTATGGTGATGATCATGGACTTGATGGTGATCATGATTATGTTGACAATCTTTTCCCATTAACGTGTGGCCTTAGATCCTTCTTGATCTTCGATAGGCTGATTCACGTCTGTTGGATTTAAATATTCAATAATGCGTCCGGCTTGAAATTTCAAGAAACGACTTTCCGATGTGGTGTAGATTTTTTGCAGTTGAGTTAAAACCCGTTCTTTTTGTGAAAATGTAGTTAATAATTCTAAAGCGTCTGTACGAATAGTTTTTTCAAATTCACTGTTTGTTGAACCGGCTTGAAATTGCAGAAATGATGAGATCTCATCGAATGCTTTAAGGCCTTGGTTTTTAGCTAAAAGATTTAAAGCTAAATTTCTGCGTGATTCAGTCTCCTCAGAATTTCTGATCACTTCACCTAAGTACACAATTTGATCTGCAGTTAGGCCTTGACCTAATCTTTCAATAAATACTTCACCTTGATCGGGATCAAATTTATATTTATTCATTTGATCTACAAGCGTTGTTAAATTCATTAATTCAGGTTTAGCAATAGGTTGTGGCATACGTTGTGTCACAGAGACTTCTGTCACACTATTTGCATTTTGATTATTTTTGTATCTCACCATCGTCAGGTAATCTTTACGAACTGAGTAATCAAACATGACGAACATTAATACAAAAAGCATCAAACCGATAAAGTATAAACCTGCTTTCATATTAAACCTCCTCGTACGTAATATTTGTGACAGTAACAAGTTCTTCACCTGTAGGCTTTACAATTTTGACTTCGTCGTCAACTTTTTTGCCTAATAACGCTCTTGCTACTGGTGATTTCCATGAAATTCGTCCTGATTTAATATCAAATTCGTCTTCACCGACGATTTGGTAGGTCAGACTATCACCATTTTCGTTTTCAATAGTGACTTTAGCCCCGAACACGATCGCTGTTGATTCAATATCGGCTGGATTGATGACTTCTGAAGATTCGATTTTTGTTTGTAAATAATGAAGCCTACGATCAATTTCACGTAATCTTTTTTTACCGTATTGATAATCGGCATTTTCTGATCGATCACCGTTGCTGGCTGCCCATGTTACTGTTTCAACAACTTTAGGACGTTCGCCGTTTAAAAGCTCTTGATATTCAGATCGTAATTTTTCAAACCCAACTGGTGTAATATAGTTTTTGGTCTCATCTTTGGGCTGGTTAAACAGACGTTTAGCCATATTAAACTTTTAATCCGTCTTTAAGCGATTGATATCTAAAGATAAATGCTGGCACTAAAGAAAGCACTAAGCCTAACACCACAACTGAACCCATCATAATATATTCAGTCAATCCTAAAAATTCATTAGATAAAATCAGTCCGTATTGATTCTGAATAAATCCAGTTAATAACAATTCTAAAATAAATTTAAAAAATAAACTTAAACTTAAGGAAAAAATAATAATGATTAAACTTTCGATAAGAATTAGACTCATCATAAAATTAATATTTGCGCCCAAGGCCCGTAAAATAGAAAGTTCGCGCCGTCTTTCATTTAGGCTAGTCATAAAAGAAATCATCATTCCAATAAGGCCTACAACCAAGACTAAGAATGAAATTAATTTTAAAATAAAATCAATTTGTGAAAGGCTTTGCCATAATTCACTTAAAACCACGCCAGGGATGACCGCAAGCATTGGTTCTGGTTTATTGGTGGTGATTTCACGTTGTAATTGCAAAATCTGTAGACGGCTTTTTGTTTTTAGAAAAAATGATGTGATACTTGTGGGCTGGTGAATCGCATCGCCGTCTGCTGTGTGTAAGCTTTCCATCGATTCTAGGGAAATATATAATGACTGATCCAAAGCCGTGCCAGTAGCTTTCATGACACCCACAACAGTGAATGGCTTTTTATCGTGCTGTTCAAATGAATCACCGGTTGTGCTTCCGTGGGCAATAATAACTTGATCACCAATTTTATAATTTAATGTTTGTGCCACTTGATAGCCGATAACTACTTGTTGGATGTCGTTGAAAATTTGTCCGCTTTGTAAAACGATATTTTGCTTTGATCGAAATCTATAGAATTTAAAAAAATCTTGGCTAGTACCAACAACGCGGTAACCGCGATGACCATCCCCAAGACTGTAGGGAATTGTCCATTCAACGGCTGCATGCTGGGTGTATTTTAAATACGATTCATACGATATGTTGTTAGAAGCTTGGCCAATATTAAAAACAGAATATAACACCAATTGCAGCGACCCTGTGCGCGGTCCAACAATCAGATCCACACCCGAAATCGTTTGCGTAAAATTTTCTTCAACGGATTTTCTGATTTTTTCAACACTGAATAACAATAGTAAACTAATCACTAAAGAAAAAATAATCGCTGTTGTTGAAAACAGTCTGAATCTAATTGATTTGAAGGCTAATTTGAAAATATTCATATTAGACCTGACTCTCTAAAAGTTGAGTCCTGTTAATCGCTGTCAAATCAATGGCTGTATTAAATAATGGTTTTAAAGTCATATCATGGCTAACAAAAACTAAAGTCGAATTTTGTTCAGCAGATAATTCAAAAAGTATTTTAATAAAACTTTCACGGCGATTAAAATCTAAGGCCGATGTGGGTTCATCGGCTAGTATAACTTCAGGCTGGAAAACCAAGGCCCTTGCCGCAGCAACTCGCTGCTGCTGGCCAATAGATAATTGATTCACTTTCTTATGCTGAATATTTTTAATATTTAAAGCCAACACCAATCTAGAATATATTTTTTCTGATTGTTTTTTTTTATTAAAAAGAAATGGTAGAATAATATTTTCTTCAACAGATAAATAAGGCACTAAATTAAATTGCTGAAAGATATACCCAATATGTTGTGACCTAAATTGATCTTTTTCAGTATTTGATAGTCTTAACATATCTTGATTTAATATTTTAACAGTACCTGATTGTGGCTTTGCCACAGCGGCTAAAATTTCTAAAAGTGTGCTTTTACCGGAACCACTGGGGCCGTACATGAAAACTGACTGTCCTTGTTTAATATTTAACTGAGGAATATCTAAAACTAACGTTTCATTATCTGAATATTTAAATTTAAGATCGCTGATTTCAAATATATTCATTGATGCCTTACTTGTACGGTTCTACAAAATCGGCACTAAGTTCAAAAGAGGCCTCACCATATTGTGAACGCATAATAGTGATTTTAAATTCTCCATAAACCCAAATCGGTCCTTGGGCTGCAGGCACGCCTTTTTTTAATTTGACGTAGACCATTTGATTAGGCGGTGGTGGTGGCACATGAATACAGGCCTGGGGGCTTGGAACTAATAAAAACTCTGTGACTAGTCGTTGTTCGTCTTCAAGCGGAACCATAAATCCGGGGATTTTCACCCGTTTGCCATCGTATTTTTTTAAGTTATCAGTCGCTTTTTGTTCGATATAATCCATTTCACCTAATAAACGCCAGTCAACTTCGGGGGCATTTTCCGTGGATGAACCATTCATATAGAACAACGCCCCACCGACAGTGGCTGAAAAAATAAAAATTCCTATTAAAATCCATTTCATCATGACAGCAACTACGATATGATGATCATCACTATGAGTAAATACCAAAGCGTGCGCGGCACGAGAGATTTATTACCTGAGACTAAACAAGTTTTCCGTTCTATTGAGGCCAAAGCCTATAAGCTTGCCCAAAATTATGGCTATAAAGAAATTGAAACACCGATATTTGAATTTTCAGACGTATTTCACCGATCGCTAGGTGAAACTTCGGACGCAGTTAGTAAAGAAACCTATACATTTTTAGATCGCGGTGGTGATTCAATCACTTTACGCCCTGAGGGAACTGCCGGAGTAGTCCGTGCTTACGTCAGTGAAGGCTTAGCCCAGCATAATCCCAATAAATTATATTATTATGGCCCGATGTTTCGGTATGAAAGACCACAAAAAGGTCGTTACCGTCAATTTTATCAAATCGGTGTCGAGATACTGGGTTTAGACAATCCTCAGGCCGACATTGAATGCTTAGACTTAGCGTGGAACTTTTTAAAATCAATTGGCTTAGCTGCAAAAATAAAATTAGAGATTAATACTTTAGGTGACCCCGAAAGTCGGCAAAGCTTCAGAAAAGCTTTAGTGACTTACTTAACTCCGTACAAGGATCAATTGTCAGAGGATTCAAAAATCCGATTTGAAAAAAATCCGATGCGCATTTTAGATTCTAAAGATGAAAATGATAAAAAGATCATTGCGAACGCTCCGCAAATGAAGGATTTTTTAACAGAAGCTGCAAAATCTTTTTTTGATCAAGTGATTGCAGGATTAAATTTGTTAGAAATTCCTTACACAATAAATCCAAAACTAGTTCGTGGTCTTGATTACTACTGCCACACGGTTTTTGAATTTGTCACAACAGAACTAGGCGCTCAAGGGGCTGTCTTGGCCGGTGGCAGGTATGATGGGTTAGTTGAAATGCTAGGCGGTCAAAAAACCCCAGGCATTGGTTGGGCCTCTGGCGTAGATCGTTTAGCTGATTTAATAGCGATGCTTCCCCAAACTGACGACAGTCAAAGCCCGATCAGTATTATTGCTTTAGGCAGTAAGGCATTAAATCAGGGTTTAAAAATTGCAAGCCACATAAGATCACAAAATAAATACTGTGAAGTTTTCTTAAGTGGAAATTTTAAAAAGAAATTAGAACGCGCTAATAAATTAAAAACAACTAAAGCCATTTTGATTTTCGAACAAGACAACGGACAATTCGAATACAAAATTAAAGATTTTGCCACTGGTGAAGAAATCATCACTGGTATTGACGGTGTTTATAAAGAAATGAAAGTTTCTATTAAATAAACTACTTTTCGCAAAAACCTAGAATTTTCAGTCCTTTTTTCCAAGGTAAAATCGCAATACCGTTTTCGATTCTTTCTTTTGGGTCAAGCGAGAGGCAAAAATATTCATTTTTACTGTAATCTCTGCGTAAAGAAACAAGTGAAGTCAAATCTTGTTCAGTTATATGATCAGATGATTTGATTTCAATAAAAGCTTGCGGCAATCCTGGACGCTCTATAATGATATCGATTTCCAAGCCGTTATTTGTTTGCAAGTATGAAAATTGATAATCTAATGAAAAATAAGAATTCAATCGATGCATTTCAAGAACTATAAATTGTTCAAACAAATCACCATATTCGTAAGTTCCTTTTTTGAGAGGAATATTTAGACGTCGATTTAAACTTCTCGTAACTCCAGTATCAAAATAGTAAAATTTAGGATTTTTTTTCTGACGTTTCCTAATGCTCGTGTCGTGAGCCTGCAATAAAAAACCAATATGTGTATCTTTTAATATTTCAAAATAATTCTGTACCGTTTTTGTATCAGCACCAACATCGTTACCTATTTTTGAAAAATTAACTATTTTTGCATTCATTTGTGCTGCCACGTCTAGGAATAGCCTAAATGGCTTGAGATTTCTAACGATTTGTTCAGCTTGAATTTCTTCTTTTAAATATGTCGAGACATAGGACTTCAGATACATTTGAATATCATTTGTTGTTGTTAGCACGGTTAAAGAAGGTAACCCACCATAAGATAAATATTTATCTATATTGAAGTCATCACCAAGTTCTAAATGAGTTAACGGGAACATCTCGTAAGCAAAAGCTCGGCCAGCTAGCAAGTTAGCAGAGCCGCGTTTTAATTTACGTGCGCTGGATCCTGTTAAGGCAAATTTTATTTTTTGTGACTCAATTAAGTGATGAACAATATCTAAAAGTTTTGGTATTTTTTGAACTTCATCAATGCAAACCCAAGACGGTTTTCTTTCTTGTTGAGAGATCACTTTAATCAAATAATCAGGATTTTTTATAAGTTCATCTTCCCATTCAGCCTTGAGTAGGTCTATCCAAAGTATATTGCTGGTGTTCTTGAAATGTTTTTGAATCCAGCTTGACTTACCGACTCCACGAGCTCCAAACATGAAAAAGCTTTGTGTTTTAGATAGGTTAGATAGTCTGTGGATCATACTCCATAAGTGTATTTTAAAAAAACCTCGTGGTCAAACTAAAATAATTTATTTTCTAGATGCTAACTTGACGTTTTCACCGCGTGTCCAACCATGAACAGTGTGTGTTTGTGTGCGCATCCAATAAAAAAGAATCCCTACACCAAAAACAAACATGGCTACACTTAGCCACTGCCCGCGTGTTAACCCAAGGGACTGAAAACCAAGTTGGATATCTGGCATTCTAAACATTTCATTAAATGTTCGCATCACTGCATAACAAATAATAAAAATTCCGGCGATAAACCCCGGTCTGCGCGATTTTCTAGCCAAGAAGAATAAAATCAAAAATGTGATTAAACCTTCTGTCGCTGCAGCGAATAATTGCGATGGATAACGATAATCTAATAAAGGCGCTATAAATTCTTTAATCGCCACATCACCATTTTGAATTTGCGCGATCACTTTATATAAAGTTTCATAAACTTGATCACGCGATTGCACATTAGTTCTAAATGTTCCTAACATTTCAGACCATCTGGCTGTGGGCACACCGACCCGTTCAACAACTTCGTTTAAAGTTGATAAACGATCAAATTCATAACCGGGCCAATTTAAAATATCCGACGGAAATTTCACTCCGTACTGAAAACTTTCAGGCGCAACACGGCCAACTAATTCGCCATTAATAAAATTAGCAATACGACCAAAAAATGCCCCGATAGGTCCTGTGATCGCAGCAAGATCTAATAAATAAATCGGATTTAAATGATTTTTTTTAGCAAATAAAAAACACGCGATAATAATACCGATGATTCCGCCGTGGCTGGCCATACCACCTTCGTTTACGGCTAATACTCCCCAGAAAGGGATAGAACTTTTAAAGCTCCATAATAAACTTTGATCGTAGAATAAACAATAACCTAAACGACCACCGATTAATGTGCCGAAGGCCGCGTAAGTGATAAAATCAGAAATCATTTCTTCTTTAAGTTCTGAATTTTGGCGGTACGATAACCATCTGATTAGAAAATAAGCGCAGACAAAACCCAATAAATAAGAAAAACCATACCAACGCGGACCGAAAGTCTCTGTTAGACGAAATATAAATG
>JAYUQO010000114.1:0-12868 GCA_043756765.1 Bdellovibrio sp.
TGCAGCTGAAGTCCCAGCCGGAGTTTATCGTCGCATAAAAATGAAATTAGAAAAAGATTCAGCATTGCCACCAGGTGCCCCGGTTGAACTTGCAGGAGGTAGCATTTATTTCGAGGGTACTGTTTCGGGTCTTCAATTTAGTTTTACGGCTGCTGACGGAAGTGAATATAAAATTGCAGGTCCTGGTGGAGTTAACCTAAGCCAAACGGCTAACATGGTTTTGGGAGTAAAAATATCAGACCTATTTAAAATGATTAAAATGGATGCTGTTGCGGCTGCAGCCAATAAAAATATTTCGGACACGAACCGAATCCCTGCTGCTGCCCCTTGCCCGATGATCGATACGTCAGCAGCAGATATCGCAACGTGCTTTCGTAAAGGTTTAGAGAAAGCAGGTAAGTTTGGAATCGATAGTAATGGTAATGGCGAAATCGAAGTTGGCGAAGACGAAGTTCAAGATTAATCTTTAATCGAGCGTGATAAAAGTGACTAAGATGTACTAAAATAATCCAAGGAGGTAGTCAGTGAAACCAAATATTCAAAACTATCACGACTACCTTGAATTTTTAAAAGACTGGACAGAATATCTTAAGGATCAAGAAAGCAGGTTCAGTTTACGGAAGTTAGCTAAAGAGGCAGGGATTGCTTCAGGCTATCTTCCGATGTGTTTTAGCCGTAAGCGCACATTATCTTTAAAGTTTTACGAAAAAATAAAACCACTTTTAAAATTATCAACAAAGGAAAAACAGTTTTTAGATTTATTGCGCATCATCGCAGAATCCGAACAACCCAGCGAAAGGGTTCAAGCTCTTACAGATTTACAAAAGCTGAATGATTACAAAAAAAACCATCACTCAGAATTAGAAGCCCATCAGTATTTAAGCCGCTGGTATTATGTTGCTATCCGAGAACTTGTCAATCTACCAGAATTTAGCGTTGAGCCCGCTTGGATTCAGGAGCGTTTGCGTGGCCGCATATCACAAAAAGAAATCACTGAAGGTCTTGATTTTTTAATTAAATTTGGATTCATTTTGAAAGACACATCGGGAAGATATAATGTTGTTGAAAAACAGTTAAGTTGTCATGAAGGAGTTTACAAGATTTCTTTGGGTGAATTTCATCGTCAGATGCTAGACATTGCAAAAATTTCTATTGATGATGTATCCCGAGATGAACGACTTTTATTAGGACATACAGTAGCGCTGAGTAAAGAACAATATGAAAACGTTCAAGCCATATTAAGAGAAGCTATCAACAAAATTGAAACTGTTGATAGCAAGTCGAAAAATGAATCCGAAGTTTATCAAATAGAAATAGCGGCATTTCCGTTAACTAAAAAGCCTTTATTGGCTGGAAAAGCAGGAGAATAATTCTATGAAAAATATTATTAAAATTTACGCCTCATTGTTTTTACTAACGATATGGGGATGTCAAAACGATGTTGGTGGAACCACAACAGGAAATCCGTTAGTCAATTTTACGATGACTGGCTCGGCGGCACCACCGACTGTAGCTATGTTTAAACAAGATACTAAATTTCTATTTTTAGCGGGGATAATAAATCAAGCCGTAGCTTTGCCACCACCAGTATTAGTGGACTCAACAAATGCTTCAATAAGTTTGAATGATGCTTGGATTTCTGTGAAGCAGGTCGAATTTAAATCGACACAAACCCCAGGTGCTGGGGAAATCTCTGGTGATAGTGTCAGTTATGAAACTCCGACGGCAATTAATTTAATAGCTTCGATGCCGCAATCGTTCGGACAAGCACGCATCGGTGCTTCACTACGCAGAATAAAAATGCAGCTACACAATGTGGATATATTACCAACAGGAGCACCTGCCGGCCTTTTTGGTAAAAGTTTTTATTGGAGAGGCTCTGTAGCCGCACGGAATTTTACATTTACATCAACTGAGGGCTACGAATATGAATTAGCTGGGCCGAACGGTGTTGCGCTGATTGAAAATTCAAATGTTTTATTAAGCATTCAAATCGCAAATTTATTTCGAAAAATCAATATGACAAACGTTGTGAATAATGCTGTTATAAGTGAAGGTTCGCGTGTACCGGCAACTAACCCATGCCCGCTCATTAATGCATCTGCGACCGATATTTATACTTGTTTTAAAGATGGTTTGAAAACTGAATCAAATTTAGGAAAGGATGAAAATAGCGACGGCGAATTAGCAGGCGATTCAACTGTAAAATAATCTGATATTTAAAACTTTAACAAAGGATGTTTGTTTATGAAAAAAATATTTTGCTTACTTACTTTTACGATATTTAGTTTAATTACAACTTCTACGGCCTTTGCCTTATTAGGTGAAGTTCGTCTTAGTTATGGTGACACTAGCGGAAGCCCCAATGAATATAATAATTCTTATTTCAAACTTAATGACGGTCCGGAAATTAAACAACAAACCTATGTCGGGGTTGATGCTATTTTGATGTTACCGGTGGTGCCAATAGGTTTTGGTTTAAGATACGAAAGCACTAGTAAAAGTGAAACTCAGTTTAATGAACAGATTGATTATGCAATTAAGCGAACATCATTGTTACTTAACTACCGGATAATTAATTCGAAATTTTATTTAGGGCCGATTGTTACCTATGGCCTGTCACAAAGTTTGAGTTTTAAATTACCGCTAGATCCGGACGAATTTAAATCTGGCAAGAGTAGCAGCTACTCTTATGGTTTAGAAGGCGGCGTAAAATTTAGTTTTTTCAGAGTCGGTGTCGAAGCTGGAGTGACTTCATTAGTATTTGAAGATTTAAAAGATAAGAATAACGTAATTCCAGATAAGAACGGGCTTAACATATCAGAATTAGATTTTGGCGGTAATTATTATCGGCTTCATATTGGCTTAGGCTTTTAATAAAAAATGGCTCAGAAGGCAGGACTCGAACCTGCGACCAAGCGGTTAACAGCCGCTTGCTCTACCAACTGAGCTACTTCTGAACACTGCAGACAAGCTAACTAAATTGAATGGAATCGTCAAGAAGCTCTCGACCTAATGCTGTTGAATTAAATAGCAAATTGTTATTTTAGATAAACAAAAGACATTTTGAAATTACAAACTGAGTTTTTGCGTCAGTTTTTTAGATCTAAATGGTAAGCCATCGGCTTTAAACAAGCGATGTTCAGCGTTCCATTCAAGTTTGACTGCTGCACCACCAGAATCAACTGCTGTGGCTAGAACTTCCCAATCCGTAATTTTTTTAACATCAATACCTGTGAATGATTCCATATCGACTGTGCAGAACTGTTTTTTGACCTCAGCATCAGTGAATTTAGCAAAATGAAGCAGATGATTACCCCGTTTGAAATTCAGCTGGCCTTGGACCTCAGAACACCATTGAAACGACTTTAAATCGGTAAAAACAGCCGCTAACGGGGCTTTCGCTGCCGGGGTTTGGGTGAAACTGTCTAGGGATTTTTTGAAGTAAAAGAAAACAACTAAACCGACAATCAACAGACCTAATTTTAAGATGATTTTTTTGTTCACGGGGGTCCCCATATGATTAAAATTGGTGCGGACGAGAGGATTCGAACCTCTGACCACTTCATTCGTAGTGAAGTACTCTATCCAGCTGAGCTACGACCGCACATTTTAAAAAAAACAACCACTATATGCTTATAAATTAATAGTGAATCGGCAAGGTACAAAAAATATAGTCCAAAATCAAGTTTAACTATTGGACATTCCTTGATTCTGTAAAAACGCTATGGCACTTTATATAACGGCCACACTATGTGGTCTATTTTTTCAGCCTTATATTTAATTATATAACATTTGACCGCGGAGAAGTGGGTGAGTGGCTGAAACCAAGTCTTTGCTAAAGACTCGTACTTCCAAAAGAGGTACCGTGGGTTCAAATCCCACCTTCTCCGCCAACTTACACGTAAGTGAAATAATATTTTAGGACGGACAGACAAAGCCTCTTGAAAAAAGTTGATTGCGAAAAAGTTTGATCCCAGTCTTCTCTCTTTTTAAAACCACCAAAAGTAATTTTGAAATGGTATTAAAGGCGTTCTAAATCCACTGCAAAACGAGCAATGATTTGTTCAAGCGTCGGACGACCTTGGTAATAGAGACCGGAACTTCTGTCGTACTCTTTTTCAAAGATGGTACGGTCTTGAAGATCTGAAAGTTTCAGTACATCACTATCAGAAACTTTTATGTGGTCACTTTTGAAGCGTTCTTTTTTGAAACCTTCATATTCAGCGGTTCCAATGAAAGATTGAACCTCTTTTAGTTCAATGAGTTGATACAAATCATAGTAGTGGCGAATGAAGTTTGCAGGCAGGCTTGCTGTTTTTTCATTTCCAGTTTTATATTGCCTAAATTTTTTAACTACGGCTTGAAGCTTTTCAACAAAAGTAAACTTGGGCTCATAGCAATGAACAGCTTTTGCGACATTGTTCTTCACCGTCACGCCCTTAGAAAGTGCTGCATCAAGAGCCCATGAGCTGATGTCAACGGGGCGATTGGGAGCCGTCTTATCAAAACCGGCCTC
Organism: Bdellovibrio sp.; assembly: GCA_043756765.1. Taxonomy (GTDB): domain Bacteria; phylum Bdellovibrionota; class Bdellovibrionia; order Bdellovibrionales; family Bdellovibrionaceae; genus Pseudobdellovibrio. The sequence continues at coordinate 4,520 of JAYUQO010000114.1, forward strand.
AAGCAACACCCCATCCTTTAGCCCTGTCACAGTTTGAAAATGTGATTTGTAATATAATCTGATTCCACCACTTCGAAAATCCGCATCATCAAAGGTTACGTCACGACTCACATCCGTGAGACCATTTATTTTTCCATCTAATGCACTTTGAATCCAGTCGAAATACTTTTTTCGAGATTCAATGTGTTTCGGTTTGTCGTGATTCTTTCCAGAATGAACTTGGAAGCCGCATTTTTCATCGGGTTCGATTCTGATATCTATATCCTCAGAGAATCGGTGAATACACTTGTATCCCTTAGAAAGAGATGTACCACCTTTCAGGTGATACAGAAATTCCAAATCCTTAAGCCCCCACAGGCAGTGCATAATCCAATAATCTTTTTCAACCAGATAAGGGTCATTGATTTTTTTGTCTTGGGCGGTGATTTCGAGAAGTTCTTTGAAGTTTGGATGTTCATGTAGGAATTGTGCCATCCGTTATGCGCGCACTTCGGGGTCCTGCAAAAGATCTTTAAGTTTCTTTTGAGTCGAAAGTGTTCCGAAGCGTTTAACGGCGCGTTTTAATTTTGCGGTGTCCATTTCACTCAGTTTTAATCGTAAATTTTCAAGAATCGAATTGCGGTCTTCGGCAAGTTCATTTAAGCGGTTCAGAAGCTCTACGACCAAGAATTCCTTCGTCAGTATTTTAGGCGCTTCTCTCCATAACCGAAAGGTGTAATTGCGTCCGCCAACAACCATGTCGCCCGTTCGCTTCCTGTTGAAGACCACGCGTGTGTTATAGAGTTGAGTTGAGCCAAGGCCCAAAGTGTTGAACTGGCTCGGGCTATAAACGACAAAATGATCGTCTTTAAGAAATGATTTTAGAAGAGACTGTTCTTCGGGAAGAGCGTCACCAAAGGCAGTGGCTTTAGAGGCAACATAAAGACCTGTAGAGAGCTTTTTGAGTAAGCCTTCTGAAACGAGAACCTGAAGATGTCGATCCACGTTGGACGAATACTCTGCTAAATCGCTTCTGCGATAAGTTCGTCCAGGGACTAAGTGTTTTTTAACTTGATCTAGGGTGCTCATTATTCGATTTCCTTCCCTATAAAGTATCGGGCAAAATGCATAAAATGTAAAGAGTTTTATTTAAAGTTCATGTATTATAAGAGCTAAGTATTTGATTCTACTTATAATAATAATTTGTCTATTATGATATGTTCACTTCAGAGCGTGTTCGAGATCCGATGCGTACCTAGTTGATGACATATTCGCTTAAGCATTTTGAAGCACAACCAGGTCAGGGTGGCCACATTTTACTGAAAACCGGGCGGTGTCTGTTGATGAACGACTTTGTTCAAATTATGATAATGCGGGCTGGCTACAGGTTGCTACAGCCTCAATTTTCGCGTCAGTGATTCTAATAGCTTAGACTAGGATTCTCTCTCTCCGCCAATTTAATTATTTTCTAATGATTTATGTCCATAATAATGGCCTAATTTAAGTAAATGACGATCCAGAAATCTATTTCACAAACTCTGATTGAGAATTTAATTCATGACGCTGAATTTGCTTTTCTTATGGGGTCAGCCGAAACTGAAAGATTTCACACACAAAGTGATATTGACGTAGCTGTTTTTTGGAAAACATCATGTGATGAATCAAAAAGACAACAACATTGGAGAGCGTTAGAGGAAAAGTTTAACCGTGATGTGGATTTGATCTCATTAAATAGAATCGACGTTATTTTCGCTCGACAAGTTTTAGAAAGTGGTCGCTTACTTTTTACTAATTCTGACGGTTTTTTGCTAAACTGGAAAACGGAACAAATGTCGACCTACCCTGACTTTAAAGTATCTCGAAAAATTATAGAAGAGAACATATTGAAAAGAAAAAAATATGTCTGAGATGGATATTGTACTTTCAAAAATCAACATCATTAAAAATTGTATAATGGCAATTGAGAAAGCTACGCTTAAGGAAAAAGACTCTGATTTTTTGATATCTATTTATGAAATTAATTTACAGCGCGCGGTACAAGCATGCATTGATTTGGCGAATACAATTATTGCTAAAGAAGGCTTAGGTTTACCGAACAGTTATCGACAGTCTTTCGAAATTTTAAATACACATAGTATAATAACTAATGAAGTAACTATTAAAATGAAGTCAATGGTCGGATTTAGAAATATTTCCGTTCATGATTACGGAGTAATTAAACCTGAAATTGTACATTCAATTGTCAAAAACCATCTTGTAGATTTTGAGATTTTTTATACTGTTGTTTTAAGTCATGCGAAGAGCTGGTAATTGAAAGAAAATATCTACAGATTTATTAAATCGCTTCGATAAAGGTCTTCCTCGAAAAATTCGCGCCATTCTTTATAGTGAATATCTGCATCAACACAAAAATCTCGTCCAAGACACAAGTTACCAGTTTGATTTTTTTAAACAAGTCTACTAATGGCCTGTGGATCTCGACTGTATGTCATCGCAACAACACCTGCAAAAACTTCGTGAAATGCAACTGCCTACACAAAGCAATTTACCCTCAATTGACTGTGAAACTAAAAACAAGGCTAAAATTAGATATGAAGTCATATCTAATTGAGTTGCGAATTTCTGTTTAAGAATTAGACGGAAACATTATTTTGACAAGACTTTTTCAATTCTTGAATCGGGATACAACCAGAGTATCGCAACAAATGCGTACAAAGCAAAAGCCACTATGGGGTTCCAAAAAGACAGGATAAGTGCAACAATATAAGTAACCAGCGAAATTCGCTCCTTTGTTTTGTTACCTACAGCTTTATGTAACTTAGAGTCCGTGGAATGATTGTTAAGTAAACTGACCGTTAATAAATAATAACCAAATGCCGACATGAATAAAACAAAACCGTACATCGTCACTGTGATACTCGCAAAATTATTTTCGCCCATCCAGCCAGAAGTAAATGGAATCAATGACAACCAAAATAACAGAAATAAATTAGCCCAAAGAACTTTTCCGTCAATTTTATTTATTGATTGAAATAAATGATGGTGATTATTCCAGTAAATGCCTACATATATAAAACTAATAATATAACTTAGAAAAACAGAGCCTAATTTTAGAAGCGATTCCAAAGTGGCCACCTGAGGAATTTTAATTTCTAAAACCATAATAGTTATGATGATCGCAAGGACACCGTCACTAAAGGCTTCAAGTCTATTTTTATTCATTGTGTTTTCCACCATTCATAGCAACAGCCAAATTGTGTTTTGCTGCTTTTGATTCTGGATGTGATTTGGTAGCCAACTTTAATAAAGAAATTGTTTCTTTATACTGGCCTTTTTTAAAAGTTAAATTTGAAAGTCCGATTAAGGCTACTAAGCTTGTGGGCCATTTTTTTAAAATAGCTCGGTAACTAATTTCAGCTTCATTAGGTTTGTTTGCTTGCTCTAAACCGACTGCGGCTGTTGCATGTGAAAGTTCTCCTGCAGAGGCTGCTAATTTTCCTGCGGGTAAAATAACTAATCCCCAATAGTCGCCCAACATCCATGATCGTTCAAATTTGGCCATGTCTATTTTGCTGTAGGCTTCATGTCCTGAATGCATGATGATTTCTTTTTTTTGCAAATCATAGCCCAAAACTAAAGCGTAATGCCATTGCGGCATCCAGCTTAAGGCTAAATTTTCAAAAACAATAACAGGATTTCCTTCAGAAACTTCTTTTAACAATGAATTAAGATTTTGAATCGGAATCGCCGTTAAGCCCTGTCTGCGGCTGGTGCTAATCATGTCGGATTGCAAACTGCCTTTAAAACCCGGAGTATAAACTTGTTTTGCGATGTCTTCTATTTTGACGGTATGTCCAACATGCTGCATGGCCATTGTCAGAGTTGCAGGTCCACAATAACCGACCGATTGATCAACGAAGGGAACATTTTCTATGGTCGATGCAATCGGGAGTGTATTTCGATCAGTTAATATTTTTTCAGTTTGGATGGCTTTAGTTGCACATCCAGCTATTGTAAAAATAATAAATAATCTGATAAGTAAGCGTAAGTGGTTAACAAACATTAATTATATTCGTTGAACTAGAAAAATAATCAGAATAACAACTAAGATTGTCACCAATACATCACCGCCAGCGCGAGCTTCTTGAACCTGTCCTGCAAGTTGTTGCAATTCTTGTTTTGATAAACTAGCCAAACGAGTATTAACTTCGTCAGCCGTTAAACCATGTTTCATAAGCTCAGCTTGAACTTCAGTTTTAGAAAGATAATTTTTAACTTCTTTAGCTGCTTCTTCACGACTAATATCAGCAAGTACTGATCCTGCAGAGACCATTTCTTGTCTTTGAATCACAACATCTGCTAACGCTACGTTAGGAACATGTGACATTAAAACTGTAAGGGCCGCTATTGTGATATTTTTCGAAATGCTTGATAGTTTCATTTAGAATCCTTTTCTTGTGATACGTGATCACAGTTTGCGTATCGGCTACCCGAACAAGGGGTATTTATCCTCATTAGAGTAGACCAGTTCAATTTTATTAACTTTATTCTATGCTAATGAGGTTAAAGCAATTGGCGTACCGTTTTTAAGTCTTTATCCCGTAACCCATGTATGAAAGCAGTAAGCTTTTGGTTAATTCAAAGCGCATTGTTTTTGGCACCAAACCTGTAAAATAATTTTTAATCGGTATTGTGCTAAAAACCGGCTTAATCCCCGTCATGTCTTTAACAACGATTTGATTCAACAAACAATAATTTTCTAATTCATGGGGCTTGATAAACATGCGTAATAAATGAATATTCTTCGGCGAATTTTTAATAAACCATTCGACCAGTTTAATAATCACGACATAAGCTAAAATATTTCTATTAAACGTATGAAAAATGAAAATTCCTTTAGGCTTTAAAATTCGTGAAATTTCTTTGACCACTTGTTCAGGGTGTTCAACGTGTTCTAAGAAATCCATTGCTGTGATGACATCAAATGATTCGTTCGCAAATGGTAATTTGTAAGCATCTGCTTCTAGATAAGTCACAGTTTTTGTAGCATCATGGCGTTTGGCTACATTCAGGCTTTCCACAGACATATCCACACCGGTGACTTTATAATAGTGTGTTGCAAGTGCATTTGATAAGAATCCACCGCCACACCCCACATCAAGTACAGTTGTGTTTTCAGGATTGGCAAAATGCATTTTGATTTTATCTAATACCCAAGGAAGCTTCGCTTTCGATTCGTGTCTTAATAAAGCAATTGGGTCATCATCCGCTGTGTACCATTTATCACCGTAGTCATCATAAATAGCATTGTTGATTTGAGTGTTAACTAATGTTGTTGTTTTTTCCATGAAAGACTCCAGTAAAAAATTTGATAGAACATCACGATCGTTAGAAGCACCAATTGACCTATAATAAAATTCATGTATAAATTATTTTTCCACAGATAAGCAGCGCTAATAAAACATATTGGGTGCAAAATAAATAAAAAAGCGTGCAACCAATTTTCTTTGGCATCGCATAATTCTGTGTGAACGAATTCGTCTTTAGTGACAAATACCGATGAAAAAAAAGATAAACCCATAAATATATACAAATTATTTTCTGAATAAGTATTTGTGATTATGTAGGCAAAGCAAACTATCACGGTCAGCGTGTCAAGCGGATGTCCGAGTTTTTCCCATAAACCTAAGCCGCGTTTTTTATGAAAATACAACTCATCAAAAATCATAGCTATGGCTTGTAAAATAAATGGAGTAAATAAAAAAATCTCTAACATATTAGCAGACCTCTAATACACAGCCAAAAACTGTTAGGCCTGGGCCAAAAGCAAAGCTGATAATTTTTTGACCTGTTTTAATTGATTCATCTTTTAACATGGCTTCCCAGACATGGGGTAAAGTGGCTGATGACATGTTTCCGCGTTCTAGTAAAACTTTTTTACTGTGGGCCACTTTGTGTTCGGGTAATTCTAATATTTCTTTAACAGTATCAATAATTTTTGGCCCGCCAGGGTGAATCGCAAATTCAGCAGAATTTAAATCAGCTATTTCAAGCTTAGCTAGTTGAAGTAATTCATTTAAAAATGGTTTTATTTCTGTTTTTATTTTTAATGGGACTTCCCGCGATAAATTCATTTGCATGCCCCATGATGTAGGTATCCACGACATATCTTGGGTTGAATCAAGAATTATTTTTTCGTGTAGAGCTAAGACCTTAAATTGGCGTTGAGATCTATTTTGTTTGTTTGTTGCCGTGTACTTAATGTGTCCGTCAGCAAAAAGCGTCTGCACAATAGTTTGTTCTGGCGTTTGCGCCAGTGGGTTCATATGTAAACCACACATTTCAGTGTGAAAAATATCGACTTGATAGTTATCATTCTTAGTTCTGTTTTCTGCCACAAGGCCCTGCGCAATACGAATAGCCGGCATAGAGGCATAACATCCCATGTGATAGGCATGGGTCACAGCCGTTGCTTTATTCCAGTCAGGACTGATCACGATTTTTTGCGCTGCACTTGGTGAAACATATCCTGTGCAGGTCACATGAATTAAATGATCAGGCCGGTTTCGTTTTTGTGAATAAGCCAGATTAAAAACATCATCGGCTTTTTGACTAAAAAATAAAGTTCTGCCAAAAATATCTAAACCCATTTGTTGATGTTCATCAACTTTGTAAACTTCGGCTTTAGTTAAATCAGTCAGGCTTGCATCGGAACATTCTAAGTAACGTTGATTGATTTGATTTTCTTTAACTGCATATCTATCAAAAAGTTTTTCTAGTGTGACCAAGCTGTCTTGATTATAAGTAGTATTTGGATTTAATTTTTCTGCGGTCATGTGGCAATTCGACGTCCACTTCGACAAATCGGATTGTGCGAAACAATGTTTAGGATAAAAAATTTCAAAATTGCTCAGATAGGTATATTGTTCGATTTTTGGCTCTGTCATAAAAATGACCCCGCTTTGGTGGTCAACATACTGCTACCAATTTAGAGAGGCAACTTGAGTTCTACTTAATGTAACTATTACTGAAGAACCACAACGACTTCATCAGTACTGACTGCGCGGCCCATGCTATCTGACACACTGACTGCGCGTAGTGAATACGTTGTGTTTCCATTTAGGTTGCTGACTGTTACGGTGTGATTTGTGCGTAGTTGATTAGATGAAGTCGTCGTTGTGACTAAACCAGTTGTCATGTTTGTGACTTGAACTTGGGTTGTTGCAGGAATATCTGTTGTCCAATTTAAAACAACGTTTTGACCTTCAGCATCGTTTAGTATCAACCCTGAAATAACAGGTGCTGTGCCTTGAACACAGGGATTGTAGTCTGTTTTATCTTTACTAATGACAAAGTTTTCCGGTTTTAAAATTTTCCAACCGCGTGCTTGTAGATCTTTAAAAGCTTGTTGTGGTTCTGAATTTTTATTAGGATTAAAATAAAGATGGTTTCCTAAAGCTCCGCAACTTTGATCTTTACCTGCAGTTAACGATTTTCTCCAGATAAGAACATTTGAAATATGATATTTTGGACCTTGATAGTAATTTGCTTCTATAGGTAAAAGATCACCTTTCTTAAAGTTCACAGTTCTTTTTGCACAACCCATACGTGTTGGATGATCGCCATCATTTTCAATTAATGACTCATTAGGTTGGGTTGGATTCGCTGATTTGATCATTAAATTTGATCCGTCATCTGCTAACATCGCTAATTCATAATCGCCTTCATAATCGTCTTCAGTTAAAACGATGTTCGTTGTCATTTTTAAACCAAAATATTCGATTAAACGCTCACCGCTATCTTTTTTCAACACATCACCAATGGGTGTAGAAAAACCTGCGGTAAACATACGTGTTGGTACATTCATGTCAGTTAAAAAAACATCCTTATCAGATTTGCGACCAAACGAAATATAATCAGCAGCTTTATACATGCGTGGCATATTGTCTTCGCGATAATGAAGAGTCGCCTTAATACCATTTTGATAATCAATCGGATCTATAGTTACTATATCAGTTACAACATCAGTGAATGGATCACAGACAACTTTTTGACTAGAATATTTATTTACATCAACTTGAAGCGCGCCAAAGCTTTGACCGAGTTCTAATTGTGATATATTTTCGATTTTTGCAGTTTGTAGCTTAATTCCGCAAGCGCTCGTCATGATAAAACTTGTGGCGATAACTGTTTTAAGAACATTTTTAGATTTCACTGAATAATTCATCTTGAATCTCCTGATCTTTCTTCAGAATACAGGAGAAATTATTAAACCGATAACAAAAGATTAAAGCCAGTTTTAGTGAAAAAAACTTCGACAAAATAATGAACTAATCAGCTAAAGATGTTTCAATAAAAGATGACGTCATT
>JAYUQO010000115.1:0-4432 GCA_043756765.1 Bdellovibrio sp.
TTCTTGAGTTAAAACCAGTTCTTTAAGACCTTTATCACCATTGTACACGCTGCCTAAATATTTTTCCCAATTTAAATCACCTTCCGCAATATGATCCAGCGATTGTTCCATTTCTGATGTGAAACCTAAATCCACGAACTGGGTCAGATACCTTGATAATAATTTTGAAACAACCATAGCTGTGAATGTCGGAACTAAAGCATTCCCCGCTTTGCGTACATAGCCACGATCAACGATCGTACCAATAACACTGGCGTAAGTTGACGGCCGGCCAATGCCCTCTTTTTCCATAGTTTGTACTAACGAGGCCTCAGTAAAACGCGCAGGTGGTTTAGTCTCATGCGCTGTGGGTTCTAACTGATTCTGTTTTAATAAATCATTTTGTTTTAATTGCGGTAACCGCACTTCACGTGATTCTAAATCAGCTTCAGGATCATCGCTGCCTTCAACATATGCGCGTAAAAATCCTGGAAATTCGATTGTTGTCCCTGTGGCATTAAAAATAACTTTTTCAGAAGTGCTATCCGCAGAAATTTTCGCAGAGACTTGTTTTTGTTTGGCATCAGTCATTTGTGAAGCCATGGTTCTTTTCCAAATTAAATCATAAAGTTTTAATTGCTGCGCAACGAGGCCTGTTTCATCTGGATCTTGAAATGTTGTTCCCGCCGGACGGATACATTCATGAGCTTCCTGTGCGCCTTTAACTTTTTTGTTATCATAAGTTCTTGGTGCTGCTGGTAAATAATCTGCACCGTATTTGCTTTTAATCGATTGTCTGGCTGCTTTTAAGGCCTCTTCAGATAAGTAAGTCGAATCTGTTCTCATGTAAGTGATAAAACCTTGCTCGTATAGTTTTTGCGCGACCTGCATGGTTTCACGAGACGTCATACCTAGTTTTCTATTCGCTTCCTGTTGCAACGACGAAGTAATGAAAGGAGCTGTCGGTCTTCTGGTGACTGGTTTTTCTTCAACTTCAGTCACTATCCATTTTGCTGATGCTAAATTTTTTGCTAACTTATTGGCTAATGCTTCATTGATAACTAGTAAATCTTTACCAGCGTTTAATTGGCCAGTTAAGCCATCAAAATCTTTACCTGTAGCAGTTCTTTTTTGATCAACTGATAAAATTTTAGCTTCAAATTTTTCACCATTTTTCTCTAAGTGAGCGGTCAGGCCGTAGTAATTTGATTTTTTAAATCTAATTCTTTCTTTTTCACGCTCTACAATAAGTTTTACAGCTACGGATTGCACACGGCCTGCAGATAATCCGTAGGCCACTTTTTTCCAAAGCAGTGGTGATATTGTATAACCCACAAGACGATCTAAAATACGACGGGCTTCTTGGGCGCGAACTAAATTATAATCAATTTCTCGGGTGTCTTTTAAAGATTTTAAAATCGCTTCTTTAGTAATCTCATGAAAAACCATTCGTTTAGTTGGAACTTTCGGTTTCAAGACCTCTTGTAAATGCCAACTGATTGATTCACCTTCCCGATCTTCATCGGTCGCTAGAAATAAAAAATCAGCTTCTTCTAATTTTTCTTTTAAATTTTTTATGACTTTGGCTTTGTCTTTTGGAACACAATACAAAGGTTCAAAGTTTTTATCAACATTCACGCCTAATTGGGCCCATTTTTCTTTTTTAACTTTTTCAGGAATATCTTTTGATGATTGAGGCAGATCCCGAATATGTCCCATGCAGGATTCTACTATATAATCTTTTGTTAGAAATTTACGGATTGTTTTTGCTTTAGTTGGCGATTCGACGATCACAAGCTTAATGCCTGAACTTAATGTAGCGTCTTCTGATGTTGCAGTTTTTTTGGCCATGAGGTATCCTTTATAGCGAATGACTATATTATATGGGGCGACTACACATAAAAAACAACCTCTTTTAAAAAAAGTTAAACTCGACTTTTTTTGTAACATGATTAGTCAAAAGGCCGAACGCACATGAAATCACTTCATGAATTTAATCAAAAAACTCGATTTATACTGACTGATATTGACGACACGATCACGACAAAAGGCCAACTGTCTGACAAGGCTTACTCAGCACTTTGGAAGTTAAAGCAAAATAATTTTCACGTGATTCCTGTCACAGGCAGGCCTGCTGGTTGGTGTGATATGATTGCCAGGTTTTGGCCCGTGGATGCAGTGATCGGTGAAAATGGCGGCCTTTACTATCGCTACCACCAAAATAAAATGATTCGTTGGAACTTTCATTCAGAAACTGAAATCGAAAAAAATAAAACCAGGTTAGCTCTGATCAAAAATGATGTGCTTAAAGAAATTCCAAAAGCCCGCATCTCGGCTGATCAATTTAGTCGTGTTCATGATTTAGCCATCGATTTTTGTGAAGACATCCCTCAATTAGCAGAATCTGATATTCAAAAAATAGTTAGCGTTTTTAAAAAACATGGGGCGACAGCCAAAATCAGTTCAATACATGTGAATGGTTGGTTTGGAGACTTCAATAAAGTCACAACAGCTAAACTTGTTTTAAAAAAAGAATTTGGCCTTAATGATCAGCAAATTTTAGATCAATGCGTTTACATTGGTGATTCACCAAATGATGAGCCCCTGTTTGAAGGTTTTAAGCATACGTTTGGCGTGGCAAATATCAAAGAATTTTCAACACAAATGAAACACTTACCAAACTATGTGTCGTCATCTGATTCTGGTGATGGCTTTTGTGAAATCGTTGAAAAAGTAATATCTAGCAAATAACTAAAGTTTTTGTAGATTATTCCAGCCCATTTTAATTAATGCTTTTTGATTCATTTTTTTCTGAATCAGTCCTAATAACCCATTCAAATCCACGTTCACGTTGTCATTAGTATCAACGCAGACAAGACCAAATTTAGTTTTATCATTCACAATATGCACATTTTTATTTTCAGCATGAGTCACTTTGATGTCGTGATCTTTAATTGTAATGTCTGTTTTTCCCATGGTTTGGTTTACCGAACCTGCAAAGTCTGATTCATCCCAACTGACTTTGATCACATGGCTGTTTGAAACTTTCACTAAACAAAGAAAAGCTGAACGATTAATAATATGAATATCATTTCCATTTTGTTGTTTAGAAAATAAACTATCAAAAGCTCTAGCTGTTTGATCTGAAGATTGCAGAATATTCATTAACTGATTTTGAGTGTTGGCTATTTCTTCATCTGATAACTGATCCACTTCTGATTTAAGATTTGTTTTAATGTAATTCACAAAAGCTGCCGAATTTAGATTTTGCATATTTTGAACTGTTGATTTAGATTTCGATAAATAAAGCGCATGCAATTTAAGTCTAAAATCTGACAGTGGGTTAATCATCGCCCAATGTTCTAAAATTTTAAGACCTAAATCTTCTTTAAGGCCACCACCAAAAAAATTCATAATTTTTAATGTTCTACGGGGTAATTTCGCAATATTTTTTGTAAGTAAGACATCGCCAGAATTCCAAGTTTTCTCTAATATTTTGAAGTCAACTTTAACATTTTCAGGTAAATTAATTCTTAAAGTATTTTCTGCTAAAGCCAATAAGCCTTCATTGTTATTGGCTCTGTTCGATGTGATTTCAACGCGGTTAAAACCAAAAAGTAGACTGTTCTTGCGACCAAAACTACGAGTATGAAAATAGGCGACAAAATCAACTGCTGACTGTAAATTTCTTTCTAACTGCACACTGTATTTAACAAAAGGTTTTGCGGATTGATCAAAACGATCTTCAACCATTTCAAACCTTTGCAAATTATCAGTTAGAAAATAATGTTTATAAAAACTGTACTTTCCAATGTCTTCAGGATTTAATTCATAAGATTGATAAAGCCTTTGACTGTACTTTTGATATTCTAATTCTGATTTTTGACCCATCTGTGGTAAAACTTTTTTATTAATACAGTTTGTTAGCTCTACGTCTTTGTGGTCCAAAAAACATTTTTTTAAAGAACTTGCTGCTGCTAGTTCTGCTGTTAGTACCAAAATTGTAAAAATAAAAATCGTCTTAAAATGAGACATCTACAAACCCTCACAGTCTGACACTTTAATAGTGCAAACTTAATGCTTACTAGAACCAAATTTAATTGATTTTGCCGTTGTATTTTAAATGTTCAGGGCGTTTTTCGTCCCACACAAAGTGATGTATTGAACCATTTGAAAAAAGAGATAAATCCCAAGGCACACCTTGCTTGAAAGCAAAAGTTAATCCGCGCATCACCATGCCATGGGCAAAGATAGCAATATTTTGATGTTGAGCTGTCTGCGACACATCCAGTATGGCCTGACGAACACGCACCATCATCTGGCGTTTTGATTCGCCATTTTTGTATTTGAAATCGAGATCTCGTTCTTCATAAGAACGCCATTTTTCGATTCCATTAACTCCAAATTTTTCATTGATTTCATCAAACGTTAAACCCTCAGCTTCGCCGATGTT
>JAYUQO010000116.1:0-12814 GCA_043756765.1 Bdellovibrio sp.
GCTAAATGGAGAGAACTGAACATCGCTGGCGAAAAAGAATACATTGGGCGTGGCGTGGCTTACTGCCCTCATTGTGATGGTCCTTACTACAAGGGCAAAAAAGTCGCTGTCATCGGCGGTGGTAATTCCGGAGTCGAAGCAGCAATCGATTTAGCGGGCATTGTTAGCGAAGTTGTTTTATTTGAATACAATGATCAGCTTAAGGCCGATCAAGTTCTAATTGATAAATTAAAATCACTTTCGAATACAAAAATTATTACTTCAGCCAAAACAAAACAAGTTTTAGGAAACGGGCAAAAAGTAATTGCTCTTGAATATATGGATCGTAAAACTGAAAAAGATATTCAAGAAGCATTTGATGGAATATTTGTTCAAATCGGTTTGTTGCCAAACAGCCAGTTTGCAAAAGGACTTGTGGAAACAAATCAATTTGGGGAAATCGTTGTGGATAACAAAGGTCGAACTTCGATTCCAGGCATTTATGCAGCAGGTGATGTGACAACGACTCCGTTTAAACAGATTATCATTGCCATGGGCGAAGGCGCAAAGGCCGCACTGACAGCTTTTGAAGATCGTATGTACGGGAATAGTAAACACTAGATTTAGTGGTTACTATATTCTAAAAAAATTAATTTAAATTATTCTGAAAACTGATATTCAGCGATTATTTTGCCATTACGACTAACTAATTTTTGGCTAACTGCGCCGATAAATGATCTTTCATCTAATTGAATGTCAGAATGCTTTTTAAAATTTTGGATGGCTTGATCCGTGGTTGCAAAGTTCATTTGTAAAACAACTACATGGCCTGATTGAACAATTTTCGCAGCTTCAGTAAAAATAACATCTTCAAATCCAGTCATCGATGTTAGTCCAAAACAAATCACATCAGGATCTGAATTGTATATTTCTTCAATCACAGTTGTCAGTTGTGACTTGTTTTTATAATTAAATTCAATCTGCTGAATACCCTGAACAATCATTTGAACTTTGTCTTCTAAAGTGAAAACAATATTTCTTTTCTGGTTAAATTCATTCAATAAAGAATAAACAGTTGATGTTTTTCCTGATCCAGATTGACCGGTTACAATGATCAAACCCTGTCTTCTTTTTGACATGTCTTTAAATTTATTTAATGCAGCTATGTCTGAGCTACAGATTTTTTCTAATGGCATCACATCTTTTTCTGGATTCCACAATGTCATTGTTACTTTTAAGCCAACAACTGTATCTATTGTGTGATATTTAATTTGAATTTCTTCAGAATCACGTTTTAAAAAAATTCTAAATATAGAGCTTTCATTTTTATGATCTAAAGAATTAATTTGTTTTGAAAAATACTGATTTATGTCTTTAAACTGTTCAATAGTCATTGTTTCGGACGACTGAACTCCTTTGCTTGATCTGTAAGAAATTTCATAATCTCCACGCATCGGTGATATGTGAATTGTTCTAACCCCTTGATCGTAAGCTTCCCAAATAATTTTTTTAGATAAATTTTCAGTGCTTGTTTTTGTCTGATTAAATAGATGTGCATCAAGTTCGCTACGGCTGAAGCGCCACTGACGACCTAACTTATGGGCTGGTAGTTTCCCGGCTTGAAGCCATTTATAGAGCGTGCTTGAAGTTGTTTTTAGGTAATGAACTGTTTCATTGAAATCGAGATAGTCTTGGTTTTCCATCTAGCATCCTTTGCCGGTATTTAATGTCCGTTGTTATCCATTATCGGATATTGGACCAATAAATCTACAGGGCAAAGGACTGGTTTTTTATGAATTCAACCGTATATCGCATTAATTAAAAGTAAAATTTAGCGCCCAGCCCAGCCATAAATCCAACTTCTGTTTCTGGAGCAATGGCAATAACGGGGTCTAATCTTAAATGAACACCAATTTGTTGTGTTTTAGCTCCGCGCCACTCTAAACCCAATGGAAAGCGAACACCAAATCCGACTTCTCCGGAATCTTTTGCGTAGTAGCCATCTTTTTCACTGCGATCTTTATTGTTTATAACGATCAATCCACCAACGCCGTAAAATAAACTGATATCGTTTAAATTCGGGTTGTTGAAAACTTGATTCGTATAAATTAAATAATCACCGTAAATATGCGTTGAATTTTTATATGAAAAAGAGAGCCCTACTTCAAAATATTTTTTAGATTCTAACTCAGTCGCGAAATGAATAAATGTAGGTCCACCTAATGTTAAACCCGCTGCATTTTCTGCTAATGTCTTAGCTGAAAAAGTAAATACAGCAGCAAACGCTAATAATGTTATAATTGTGTTTTTCATTTTTTCTTCTTCCTTGGTTTAAAAAAATAAAGCCTAGTTATTTTAACTAGGCTTTATTCTGATGATTATTTTTTAAAATATCAACGGGTGATGTTGTATTACATCATTCCGTCCATACCACCCATGCCGCCCATACCAGCTCCGCCACCAGAATTGCCAGAATCCTTTTTAGGAGCTTCAGCAATCATAGTTTCAGTTGTTAACATTAAAGATGAAACCGATGCTGCATTAGTTAATGCACAACGAACAACTTTAACTGGATCAATAACACCGTCTTTTAAAAGATCTGTGTATTCATCACTGTAAGCGTTGTAACCGTAGTTAGCTGATTTATCTAATAGAATGTTATTAACAACGATTGCGCCATCTAAACCCGCATTAGCTGCGATTTGTCTAACTGGTTCTTCGCAAGCGCGTTTAATAATATTAGCACCGAATTTTTCTTCTTCGTTAAATTTACCTTTTAAAATTTGTTGAGAAGCACGTAATAATGCTGTTCCGCCGCCAGCAACGATACCTTCTTCTACTGCTGCACGAGTCGCATTAAGAGCATCTTCTACGCGAGATTTTTTCTCTTTCATTTCAACTTCTGAACCACCACCAACGTGAATAACTGCAACACCGCCAGCTAATTTAGCTAAGCGCTCTTTTAGTTTTTCTTTGTCGTAGTCTGAAGTTGTTTCTTCAATCTGAGCTTTAATCTGAGCAACACGTGCTGTGATGTCAGCTTTTTTACCACTGCCGTCGATTACAGTTGTGTTGTCTTTATCAATGACGATGCGTTTCGCACTACCTAAGTGTGTTGCGTTTGCTTGTTCTAATTTCATACCTAGATCTTCAGAAATAACTTGAGCTCCGGTTAAGGCAGCGATGTCTTCAAGCATAGCTTTACGTCTGTCGCCAAAACCTGGGGCTTTCACTGCACAAACTTGTAATGTTCCACGTAATTTATTAACAACTAAAGTTGCTAATGCTTCACCGTCAACATCTTCAGCGATGATTAAAAGAGGACGACCTTGTTTGGCAACAACTTCAAGAACACCGATCATGTCTTTCATTGATGAGATTTTTTTATCGTAAACTAAGACGTATGCGTTTTCTAATGCTGTTTCCATTTTTTCTGCATTAGTTACAAAATACGGAGACAAGTAACCACGATCAAATTGCATTCCTTCAACAACTGTAACTTCTGTTTTAGCTGTTTTAGAATCTTCAATAGTGATAACGCCTTCACGGCCAACTTTATCCATTGCGTTTGCTAACATTTCGCCGATTTCTTTATCGTTGTTTGCAGAAATAGAACCAACTTGAGCAACTTCGTTTGAACCCTTAACTGGCTTAGCCATATTTTTTAATTCATCGATAACGATGTTAACAGCCTTGTCGATACCACGTTTGATTGACATTGGATTGTGGCCTGCAGAAACAAGTTTAGCACCTTCACGGTAAATCGCTTGAGCTAACACTGTTGCTGTAGTTGTTCCGTCACCAGCTTCGTCATTTGTTTTAGACGCAACTTCTTTAACCATTTGCGCGCCCATGTTTTCGAATTTGTTTTCTAATTCGATTTCTTTAGCCACAGTAACACCATCTTTAGTAATGAGTGGTGAGCCGAAAGATTTTTCGATAACTACGTTACGACCTTTAGGTCCAAGGGTAACTTTAACTGCGTTAGCTAAAACGTTAACGCCTTTTAAAATATTTGATCTTGCTTCTTCTGAAAAAATTAAAATTTTGCTCATGTTTTTTCTCCTTAGTGAGATTTAATTAAATAATTTGTTTGCGTATGCTTAGTACGGCTTACTGTACGATTCCTAAAATGTCTTCTTCTCTCATCATCAAGAAATCAGTTCCATCAAATTTGATTTCAGTTCCTGCATATTTAGAGAATAAAACTTTGTCGCCGATTCTAACTTCAAGAGGTAAAATTTTACCATCTTCAGTGATGCGACCTTTTCCTGCTGCAACGATTTCACCGCGTTGTGGTTTTTCTTTTGCAGAGTCTGGAATAAAAAGTCCGCCAGCTGTTTTTTCTTCTTCAGCCATTCTGCGAACCAAGATTCTATCGTGAAGTGGACGAACACCTAATTCTTTTGCCATATAATACCCCTATAATTATTTTTGATCGAAACCCAAAGGCCCCGTTTAGTTTCATAACTTTAAGATGAATATGAATAGCCTTCTTAGAGTGTCAAGGCCACTGATTTAATAAAAATTTTAGGAATAGGGTGGGGTTCTGGCCTTATTGCTGGCTTTGAATAGTTTCAGCGTACGTAGTCATCAATTCTGCCACTTCTTCAGGCGTTAGTTGCTGTGATGCTTCTTTTATGGCTTGTTTAAGGTCTGATTTTTTCATTAAGTATCCCACGAAATAATCTGTGATCGAAAGCTCTTCAGCTAAGGACATTTTTGCGATTTCGCTATCTAGCTGATTATTTAAATTTTGCAGATGAGGGCTTATTCCGCTTTGGGTGGATTGGGTTTTTTTTAAATTAGGGTCAGATCCGATAGCTTTATTAATGGATTTCTGAACATCGAGGGTTTTTTTAATCTCGTCCACGCGGGTTTTTGAAGAGGCTACTTTATCACTTTTCCATGATTTATAGCTTTGAACTTCAGTTGCGGCAGGTTCACTGGCAGAGACTGCATGGACAAAAATCAGAATTGAAAATACGATTAGTTTTTGAGTTAATTTCAACATACGTGCGGTCCTCATGAGTCTAGAGTTATCAACTCTTATGCCGACCGGTAAAGACCTATAACACCTATAGTAGACTTAAAAGTAAAGGTATTGGGGCTGTGTTTACTAATCAGACACTGGTGACGCACTTAAGTCTATGAAGTCATTTTCGTTTATCAACCTAAGTCTAAAAAAATTATGATTCATTTAAAAAAATTGAACCACCAGTAACCTTCTGTTGAGATAAAGTTGTCAGCATAATACAGACATGAAAATTGTCTTACCAGGCCCATGGATAGGGCTTTTGCGGTCAACCCAACAGGGCATGGAGGCTTAAAATGGGGAGAGTTCTAGATGTTCTGTCAAAGCATACACAAATTGATAAAGACACGATCGAAACAGAACTTTTCGCAGCCATACGGGCGCTTGAAATCGATCCCGACAAAATGACCATCGATGAATTACGCGAATGCCTTTTGTTATATTTTGATGAAGTTTTTTACGGAACTTCACCTGATAAGGTTCAGTGAGACTGAACAGTTATAAAGTTCAGTAAAACTGAATAATTGTAAAGTTCAGTAAATTTATTTTATCTTCGTTTTCAGCTCATTTAATTGTTTAGCCGTTCTTTTGTATTTTGTTGGGTGGGGCTCAATAATCTTAAGAGTTTTTTCTATCAACTCTGAAGCTTCTTTTTTCTTGTTTGCATCAACTAATATTTTAATTTTTAAAGTATTTAGCTGGGGTTCGTTGCCTTCAATATATTTTAAAGCTTCGTTAATTTGTTTTTCTGCTGAATTGTATTCTTTAACGCGGAATAAGTAATTCGCATACTTTTGATAATAAACGTAACTGGCAGCATTTTTTTCAATAAGATTTTTATAAATTTCTTTTATTTTATTTTGATCATCAACCAAATCAAAGTAATAAATTGTATCAAGTGTTTGTCCAGGCTTACTGTAATCGACTAATCGAGTTTTAAGTTCTTCTTTTAGGTCGGCCTTAGCCACTTTGATTTGGTCATCCTTGCCCAATAGTTTTTGTAAGCGATAAATTTTATCTAAAACTTCAATTTTACCAAAATCAGATCTATTCATTGCGGTAATCGATTTTTCGAAAACTTCAGCATAGTTGTCGCCTTTAAGAATAATTTTTAATTCTGAAATCATTTTATTAATTTGTTCTAAATCCTGTGGCTTTTTTTCAGCGCTAAAATCATCGAAATACACTATCATCCATTCAGCTTTATCAATGATTGATTCAGCTTTCTGGTAAGCCTCAAGAACTGTTTTTTGTAAATTTTCTTTTGGAGTTGTTTTATCTTCTAAGTCTTCAAGAGCTTTATTAACATCAGCTAATAATTTATTTTTTATATACTGTTGATCTTTATGTTGAGAAAACCACCAAGAGGCTTCTTCCCATTTCATTTTTGATTCAGCGTTTTTAGCCAAAGCTAGAATGGCGTTTTGATTTCCCTTTTCAGCTAGTTTTTGCAAATCGGCTAACGATTGAGTCAGCTTGATGTTTGAATCTAATTCTTTTGAAAAAGAATCTGCCGGTTGATAATCAAGCCAACGAAAAACTTCATCGCCTTTTTTATTGAGTAAAACCACTGTAGGGATTGCTTTGACATCAAACTGGTTTGACAGATTTTCATTTTCAACTAAATCAATATTGATCGTCTGAACAGATAGTTTCTTCAAAGTGTTTTCGATGTTTTTTTGATTGAGCGTTTCCGTTTTCAAACGAATGCAGGCCGGGCACCAAGGTGCTGAAAAAACCAAAAGTGTTGGTGTTTTTGATTTAAAGCTCATTTTATTTTTAGTTTCAACTTTTTGTGTTTTGGCTGTTTTATCGTCAGTTTTTTGAATTTCTATTTTTGTTTTTTGTTGTTCGCAGACTGTTTTGGCGTCGTCGCACATATAGAAATTAATTTCTGCTTGTGTTGATTTTTCAATGATTTTGAAATTCATTTTTTTTTCTGATTTAAAACTTGGTTTTTGTTTTTCTTTATCAGTATCAAAAACGATGCTTGTCGGGGCCTTATCATTAAAATGAAATCCTTTTTTTGATGTTATTTCGATTTCAGCTGGGATTTCATTGTTTTTTATAATTTTAGAATCAAATTGACCATCGGTTTTTTTGGCAACTGCGTATGTTGAAGTGAAAACAAGTAACATAACTAAAATGATTTGATTCATATTTGTAACCTCTGAAATGAGACTACTTTAACACTTTATAAATAAAAAGGGCCAGCGTGTTGCGCTAGCCCTATTTAAGTAACTTAACTTAAAATTTTAGCTATAATTTAAGACTAATTACGTTCTTTCAACTGCTATTTGGATTGGAGCTTCCATGCCTTCAGCGTACTTAATAACGGCCTTGTGCGTTCCTAAGACTTTGATTGGCTCGCCTAAAACGATGTCTCTGCGGTCTACAGAAAAACCAAGTTTTTCTAAGCCTTTAGAAATATCTGCTGTTGTTACAGTTCCGAAAAGTTTTTCATTATCACCAGCGTTTAATTTGAAAGTCACAGTAGTGCCTTTAATCTTCGCTAGGAATGCTTGACGGTCAGTTAATGCTTTTTTCTTTTTCGACTCTGCAACACGTTTTAAATGGTTATATTCATTAACGCGTGTTTCAGTTGCTTCTACAGCTAGTTTTCTTGGAAATAATAAATTTCTCGCGAAACCTGCAGAAACCGTTACTAGATCGCCGACTTTTCCTAAGTCTTTAACGTCTTTTTGTAAAATTACTTTCATATAGTCCTCATTTCAATTAATTAACTTTGATTCTTTTTCTCATAAAGCGTCTTATGTCCAACCAGTAGTCGGCAAAGCCAAGAACTACAACAGCTGGTAAAGCCCAAGCCACAAGTAAAAAATAAAGTAACATTTTAGTTATTCGACCCATTTTATAAATGCGTGTGGCATATTCGAAAACTGTGATTCCTTGGAAAAAAAACACGACAACAGAAACAACTGCAATGTTGATTGCGCCAATTTGTAATAGCGGCATCGATAAATCTATAAACGAAAACAAGAAGGAAAATAAAGTGAGCCAGATAAATAAATCTGGAACTCTAAATTCAAGCCATCTCAGGCCTGATACAATTTTTTCTCTTTTCAGTTTAAAAATTTGAAATATTTGAGATTCAAATATTAATGCAACCGCAAGTGCGCTAACCAAAGCTGAAACTAAAAGTCCCGGCATGTAAACTATAACATCTGCAGCCTGTAGTGTTTTATCTGGCAGTATTTGTTTTAAAGACATCATGAGTGGTTCAGCAGCCTGTTTCACTAGATCGTGTTCAAGCGATCTGCGTGTAATCAGTAAAAAGCTAGTTACTCCAAAAATAAGTCCGCTGAAAAGCGAAAGTACTGATGATTTTTTCCAATCAACGCCTCTTTTTTCTAATTCACTGTATAAGCCTAAAGTCATCCACAAAGCCCCTACATAAACTAGAACGAGATACATTTTCAGAAATAATAATGTCGTCAGAAAAAACAAACCTGTAAGCCAAAAGAATCGCGATTTCGTAATCGCTAGTACACGGACAAAAGGTGCGCTCATAAAAGAAAAAGCAAGACTCATCAGCGCACTTAATGCGGCTAATGTGAAAACTTTTTTCATGTCTACAGCGGTTTTTTGTTTATTCATGGTTCAGATTGTTTTCCGATTATTCTTCGTCTTGTCTTTCCATGCGAGCTTGTTGAGCTTGCTGGCGACGTAATTGAGCTTTAGCTTCACGTTCTTTTTCTTTAGCAGCTGAATCAGCCAAGCCTTTTTTGAAAGCGTCTAAATGTTTAGAAACAGAAGTTCTTTCATCAAGACGAGTATGCATAAAACGCAATACTTTATCATTGATGCGCATAGTTCTTTCTAACTCAGTAACCGCTTGTGGGTTAGCTTCAAAAATTGAGTGAAAAAATACGGCTTTACGTAATTTACCAATTTGTGTAGCTAGCGTGCGTTTACCCCAAGTTTCAACTGAATGAACATTTCCGTTAAAAGTTGTGATTGTGGTTTTGTTTTTTTTGAAAAGCTCTTTTTGCTCTTCAATATTAGCGTCTGGGTGCATGAGGATAATAACCTCATACGGGCGCTTAAGGTCTGTCTTAAGATCCATAAAAATCCTTTCGGTAGATGCCCCAGCCTTAATTGGCGGAGCAAGGATGACTTTAAAATGTTCAATTGGTGTAACAGTTTTTATCTCTATGGACAAGGCTTGAATGTCCTTTTAAGATATTTTAATGGGATTAGCATTACAGGTCATAGATGGAGTTCAAAAAGGGAAGGTTATTAGCCTCAGAGACGGCTTTATTTTCTCAACAGATTACTACAATGACCCTGAAATGTCTGTAAAGCACGCAGAGATTAAATTAGATTCAAATTTTTCTTGGAAAATCAATGCTTTAGGTGACAGCACCATTCGTGCTGGTTTGATTGAGTCGGCTTCATTTAGCTTGATTGCGGGCTTTGTTTTTCACTTAGGACAAACGGGCTTTAAAGCCATCGAAAAGAAATCTAACCAATCGATGATTTGGCAAGATCAAGTGGTTGATTATTTAAAAGCAGAGACCTGGCGGGCAAAGCAAACAGAACTGTTTTTCTTTTTATATCCTGTTCGTCTGACTTTTCTTCAAGGGCCGCAAACCGATGAGTTTTATACTGTTAGTTATGGCCCGCGCGAAATGGGTTTTAACAATTTAGATTTGAATCTTATCGACCCAGAAGCGCCTGCAAAAGTTGTTAAGTTTTTTCAAGTCGGAGAAACAGCCTATATCGAAAATTTATGTGGCGACAAGGCTCTTATTAACGGTGAAAATTTTCAGCAACATGCCGTATTTAGTGGTGATAAATTAACTTTTTCTTCTTACACGATAGAACTGAGCATTTTAAGATGACGACTCCTCAATTTACTAAAAAAGAAACTGGCTATTACACGGCAATGGATGGAACACCTATTTATTATGAAGTTCGCGGGCAGGGTGAGCCTATTGTTTTTATTTATGGAATTGCGTGCTTAATGAATCACTGGCATCACCAAGTCGAATATTTTTCTAAAACGCACCAAGTGATTTTATTTGATATTCGCGGTCATCATAAAAGCGTACCAGTCACTAATTTAAAAAATTTAACTTTTCAACATTTAGCTTTTGATCTTAAAGGTTTGTTAAATCATTTGGGTCACAAAAGTGCGCACATCGTTGGGCATAGTTTTGGCGTGCCTTATCAGCTAAAGGCTTATGAGCAATTTCCTGAAATTTTCAAGTCACTGGTTTTAATTAACGGTTTTGCTAAAAATCCTCTTAAAAAATTATTTGGTTTAGAATTTGTAGAACCGTTTTTTCAATTTCTAAAAAAACAGCATGCTCAGTCACCTGATCTTTGGAATGCACTATGGAGAACCATGATTGATAATCCGATTGCTTTTCAGGTCGCAGCCCTTGCTGGCGGTTTTAATTTAAAACTCACACAGTTTAAAGATATTGAAATGTACGGTCGTGGTGTTTCTAGATTAGATCTTCCATTGTTTTTTGAATTATTTGAACAGTTGATTCAATTTGATGGCGTTAATATTTTGTCATCGATTGATACGCCATCGTTAATTATCGCTGGTGATCGTGATTTTTTAACGCCGCTATCATTTCAAAAAGAACTGAAAGAGGCGATTCAAAATTCAGAATTTGTTTTAGTTCCCTATGGATCACATTGCTGTCAGCTTGATTTTCCAGATTTTGTGAATCTGAAAATAAAAGAGTTCCTAGCTAAAACTTAAAAAGCTACTATCTAAAAGCGACTTTAGTAATAATCCAACCTGTTTTTTCAACAGAATTATCTGATTTAAAAATAAGTCGTGCGCTGTTGCCATCAATCACCGCTGAATATGATTCATCGTTAACGCCAGATAAAGTTTGAACTTTAATTCCTTGTGCGTTCATAATTTGAACAAAGTCATACGTCGTTTCTGTGTTGAATTTTTCAAAGTAGATTGCAATTTGTTTTGCGCCGTCGACTTTAATGTCAAATGTTTGCGCCGTGTTCGGTTTATACGGTGATTCTGATTGTAGTGTCATTGGAACAGATGTCCAGTTCGCTGGATCATTTTCATCTGGTGGCGGGATAATATTCATTAATGCTGAATACGCGTCCACAGTGCCGCCAGTTCGTGATTTACCTGTTAAACTTGGTAATCTTCGAGCAGTTGTTAAAATTCTATTCTTGATGTCAATCGCGTTCATTTGTGTTTCGTTCGACCACAAAAGCGCAACAACACCCGCAACATGTGGTGTTGCCATAGATGTCCCTGAAAATGAAGAATACTTTCCACCTGTTGTTGATAAAATATTTACACCGGGTGCGCCAATATGAACTGATCTTTTTCCGTAGTTAGAAAAATCAGCTTTGGCACCTTTGTTGTTAATCGCCGCAACTGAAATCACATTACTGATTTCATAAGATGCCGGATATGCAGGACGACTGTCATTATTGCTTCCGTCATTACCTGCAGCTGCGATGAATACAGCACCTGCTTCTTCAGAACGTTTAATTGCATCAAATAACGTTTGTGAAAATCCGCCGCCGCCCCATGAATTACTCATGATTTTTGCACCCATACGAGTCGCATAATCAATAGCTTTAATTGCGTTTTCTAATGTACCTGATCCGTTTTTATCTAAAAACTTCACAGCCATTAATCGAACATCCCAGTTAACACCAACGACACCGATGCCGTCGTTACCTTTGGCGCCTATTGTTCCAGCACAGTGTGAGCCGTGACCTTGATCATCGATTGGGTTACCACTGTCATCAACTGCGTTGTATCCATAGATATCATCTACAACACCATTACTATCATCATCAACGCCTGCAGTTCCGTTAGCTTCGGTTTCATTTTTCCACATGTTTGATTTTAAATCTGGGTGATTAAAATCAATTCCTGTATCGATAACGGCTACAACCGTATTTTGCGATCCTGTTTGTATGTCCCAGGCTTTTTCAACATTGATATCCACACCAGCAACACCTGTTTGTCCGGCAGGATCTTTTTGTCCAACATTTGATAAACCCCAAAGTTTTTCAAATAAAGGGTCGTTCGTTGCTTTATTAATTGTATAGATATAGTTGGGTTCAACTATTTCAACTAGTTCGTTCTTTTTTAAAGATTCGATCACAGATTCTGCATTTTCAAAAACTGGCTTTTGAATCACAACAATATTTTGTCCAGATATTGTCGATTTAATTTTACTGTTTAATGTTAATTCGATTTGTTTGGTCGACATACGTGTCATTTTATTTTTTTTCAATTGAACTACATATTCACCCGGTACTGATGAAACTTGAGTCATTGAACTCATGGCTGTGTTTGCAAAAAATAAAGTAGCTAAAACGAGACCTTTTTGAAAAATTCCTATTTTCATGTGATTCCTTCCGTGGAAAGTTCATAATTTTAATGAACAACTAAAATATGTTAGCATGCGCCAAAAAAGTGGGCAGTCCATATTCAGGTTCCAAATTGAAACTGGCCTATTTGCTAGAAGATTTGATTTTATTGATGTGAAGACCTTCATGAAAATCATTTTCATCAAAGTCGAAACTCATTTGGCTGGGAATTTGACTGCGGAACTGAACAATCTTATCTGGATTATCTTGTATGATTTTTTTCTCAGTCGGGGTGATAACGCTGATGCCAGTCGAGGCTTTAATTAAATGTTTAATGAATGCTTCTTTAACTGAATCAGGAGCGTCTTTGTTGAAGCCCATTTCTTTCATGATGTCGTTAATCTTTTTCATAAACCAACCCCATTACTTTTCGACATAGTTAAATCGAAAGTTAAG
>JAYUQO010000117.1:0-4417 GCA_043756765.1 Bdellovibrio sp.
AATAATAAGACCACTTTTGAAGTCCCAGATGGTAAGACAAGTGTTGATTTCATGATGTCTGGAGTCACTTTCAAAGAAAATTTTCAAGCTCTGCAAAAGTTGAAAACGATTACAAACCCTGTTTATATTATTCCTACCCTAGGTTTTGTCGATATCAGTATTCGTGATTTACCAAAATCAGAACAAAATGCGTTCGGTGAAAATTACCTATTTGAGCGTCAAGAATTAGAAATCAACTATGACGGAAAAATACTTGCAAGTGTTATTTTTCATGTCGATTTAGCCAAAGAAACTGCCTTAACTTTTGATTCTGGCAACCAATCAAAAGCATGGACTTTGCCGGCCCATTTTAAAGGTCAAATTTCTTTAGGACAAGTTCAATTAGGTAAAAGTTATTTTAAATCTAATGTGTCTAAAGAAAATCTATTGAATGACGCTGGCTATATTTTAAATACCAGTAAAAAAATCAGCTATGACAATTTTTCAGCCTACTATCAGTCAAAACTCATGGAAGAAAAAAATGGTTCTTTCAAATACAGTTTAGTTGAAACTTATCCACCAGTGACTAGTGGTAAAAGTTCGCCAGCTGATTTAGTTGTCAATTCAACGATTCAATCTGACTTGCCTGAAATTCAAACTATCGCTCACCAGATTTCGGCTAGTGCAAAAGATCGAAGTGGACAAGTCGCAAGAATTTTAAAGTATCTTTCAAAAAATTATACATATGATTATGATATGCTTGAAAAAGAAAAAATCAGAGTCTTAACAACTAAAGAAGCTTTAGATCGTAAAAAAGGTGTTTGCCAGCACTATGCTGTTTTATATACAGCCATCGCGCGGGCTTTAAAAATTCCCTCACGCATTATTGTGGGCTACTTAATACAAGGTCCAAAAACTGGGTTGCATGCCTGGGTTGAATCAGAAATTTCAGAGGGTCAGTGGCAAGTCATTGAACCGCAAAACCCTGAAGGTTTAACAAAGACCCGCACACGTTTTTATATGCCGCTACTTAGAGGTGATCTTTTAGAAGATATGAATACATCATCTAAAAAATGGATTATGACATTGTTTGATTTAAAGATGACGGCCGATCCTCTTTTAATCAATTAATCCGTCCAATCTTTTGACAGTCCTGTAAAAACAATAAGATTTAATTTTTATCGAAAACTGTTTAGTAAGTATGGTATAAATTCATAAAAGAGGATTCTTATGAACAAATTATTTTTTACAGTATTAATGATGTGTGCTGCTTCAATCAATGTCCAAGCTGCTGATCAAAACGTTCAGAAAATCGTAGATCAATTAATTAAACTAGATGGTGCTGTCGGAAAAATCACTAGCACAGTCGAAGAAAACCACACGGGTATTTGCAAAGTATCTGTTGATACGTCTGGTGAAGCGGTCAGTGTCAGTTTTGAAGGTACAGGCTTATACTTTACCCCTGTAGCTCATATTTTCGGTAATGCTAAAGTGGTAGCTGCTAACACACTATTAGTGTCAACTAATTCAAATCGTCCTGGTGGTGACGCCTGTGGTGATTCAGGGGGCGCTGTTCGATATAAACAGACAGTTTCAGTCAAAGCTAACCAAGTTAAAATTGTCGAATCTTTTAGATGTACGCTAGAGGGCTTTAAAAAATACACTCTTGCTTCAACTTGCCAATTGTAATTAACTTAATTAATTGAATATCAATCCCGAATTAAAGCGTCCATGCATTTGACAGTGTCAAATGCAGCACATGTTGGTTGTAAACTATCTAAATCACTCATTAAAAATCAGTTAAAATTTAATATCAGTTATATTGTAAACACTTTATTACGACTTAAATGCTATGGATTGTATTAGGAACGGTCTGTGTTTTGCTTTGATATATAAGTGTCAGGGGGAAACATGGGAGATTTATTTTACGAATACAAACCTCATCTTTGCGGCATTCTCGCATTTTATTCTTTGTTTTTAAATAAAAACACAATGTTACTGAATTTTTGCGGAGCTTTATTCCTGATTGGAAGCACGGCGATATTTATTATGCGTCAAGAGTATCGCAAAAGAAAAATGGTTAAGTTTAAAAACTAATTCAAAATCAAAAGCCCATGAAGTCTATCATGTTCTTGTACAGGTTTAACTCCTGTATTTTTTTCTAATAATCGGCTGTAATAAACTCATAATGGCACTATCTATTGGTGTATCAAATAAAAGAGGCATATAACCCCTTTGAAACATAAAAAGGGGTTTTGAATGTCTCGAATTTTTGGGCTAGTTTTAGTTTTATTTTTTATCACTTCTTGTTTAGAATTAGATTCTAAAGAAAACTTGGGTGGACTTCCGCCTGCGCCAGTGCCTGAACTTAATCCACCAGCGAAGAATCCACCCGATAGTTCTAACAAACCAGAAGGCTGCGTTGCCGCTGACGATGTTAATACAGCATCAATCATTGGTGGGCACCGCGTTTATCCAAATGACATTGATGCTAAAGCCGCTTTGTTTATTATCGCTGTTGCACCTAATGAGGATGGCAAACCACAATCACAAATTTGTACAGCAACGCCGATCAGTGATCGTGTTCTAATTACAGCAGCTCATTGTGTTAAAGGTGCAACATCAGTGACTGCTTATTTTCATACTGATTTTACATGTGAAAGCGGATTCAGAGCAAAAACACACGGTGTTAACGTTTTAAAACATGCTGTTCATCCAAAGTATGATCATGACAAAATATTTAGTTCAAATCCTGATGTGGCTTTAATATTATTGGATGAACGTATTTTTTCTGGGTACCCGATTTACCCATTGTTTAGTAAAAAAGTTACGACTATTGCTGATTTTAATTCTGATTTATATCTTTATGGTTACGGTGTGATTAAGTACGAAAGTGACGATTCTAAGTCTAAAAGTTCTTCTGGAATTTTAAGAAATGTTGTGATTGATTATAGCAACTTAAGTGTTGAAGAAAAATCAGTTAAAATTAAAAATAATGGTCAACACGGCGTATGTAGTGGTGATTCAGGTGGTTCAGGTTTAATTTTAGTTGATGGACGTTACCAAATTTTAACAATTAATTCTTATGGTCAAGGAAACCAAAACGATCCTTGCTCAGGCACAGGAAGCTTAATTCTAGTTGAGCCTTATTTAGACTGGTTTGAAACTGTCCAGCGCGGATGGAGTCAATAAACGCAGTGTTTTCATTGTGATTGACTTTAGATAAGTAATTTTCAAACATAGGTGCATGGATATAAAATTATTTGCGAGTGTACCTTTAATAAATGAAAATGGTCAAGTCATCAACCCAAGTGAGCTTTGGGAGAAACAAACTGCCGTCTTTGTTTTCTTGCGACACTTTGCATGCATAGCATGTCGAGCTCACGCCAAACAAATCTGGCAACAAAAAGACACATTTGAAAAGAACGGATCGCAGATTTATTTTATCGGTAATGGGAAGCCTCATTTTATTATTCAGTTTAAAGAAGAATTAGACATGTCTGATTCAATCACTTTCACTGACCCCACATTAGAAGCGTTTAATGCTTTTGGCTTTAAACGCGGTTTCTTAGCATCAGCTGGTCCAAGTGCTTTATTAAATGTTTTTAAGCTTAAAGCTGCAGGGCACACAGGCGTTAAATATGAAGAAGGAATGGGTGATCTGTGGCAACTAGGTGGTATTGTCGTAGTCAACACCCACGGTGAAATGACCTACAAATATACCTCTGAAGTCTTAGGTGATTTCCCGCCTGAAAAAGACTATAACGACATGAAATAGTTAGTTGGCTAAAAACCAAAATTAAAAAGCAAGGATACATATGCATAAAAATCAGGGGCCAGTCTATTACAGTTCATATCTTAAGTTAGAAGAATTTTTAAATTGTCAGCAGCCCATGAGTCGTAAACATGCCACATCTGAAAATCCAGAGGCTCATGACGAAATGTTGTTTATCGTGGTTCATCAAGCTTACGAATTATGGTTCAAGCAAATACTTCATGATTTAGATTCGGTATTAGGGTGTTTTAATCAGTCAGTTGTCAAAGACAGCGATTTCGCTAAAATTTTGCAACGTCTTGATCGTATTAAAAAAGTTCAAACTATATTCGGTACACAATTTGAAGTTTTAGAAACAATGACGCCAATGGATTTTCTAGAATTTAGAAATTTATTAGTGCCTGCATCTGGTTTTCAAAGCACACAGTTTCGTGAAATTGAAATCAAATTAGGTTTAAACACTGTTGATCGTCAAAGTGTAGATCGTGAATTTTTCTTAGGAAGGTTGAATCAACAAGATCGCGATCGCTTAACCGCTTTAGAAACAACACCGTCGCTTTTAAGACTTTTAGAAAAATGGTTAGAACGTACACCATTTACAAATAGCGAAAACTTTAATTTCTGGAAAGAATACCAAGCCACTGTACAGAGTATTTTAAATGA
>JAYUQO010000118.1:0-4407 GCA_043756765.1 Bdellovibrio sp.
TAAACGATCGATAATGCTTCTGCATCGTTCAAAGAAACTTCAGAAACTGCATCTGGATATTCACGTTTATCACAGAAAAATTTAACCATATTTTTTTCGACACGAGCATTCCACATCCAAGCAAAATAGTAATCAACAACTTTAGATCTTTCAGCGACGTTTTTATTATATTCACCGCTTGTTAAAGTTTGTGTTTCACCAGTTTGATAAATTTTTGTCATTGGCATCGTGCGATCATTCGGCATGATATGTAAGCCAGATTTACTTTTAATCAGACGACCTAGGTTGGCAGTTTGCCCAAACAATTCAGCTGGTTTTTTTAATTCAGAATCTAAACGAAACATTTTTTTAGCATCAGATAAAACAAGAAATGTTTCTTCTTTGTTAATTTTTACTGGTATCTCAAAAGATTCTTCTGCATAAATTAAAGCCGATGCTTCAGCTATTGCTTTAAACGCAGGATGAATGTTTTTTCCGTACTTGGCTAACTGCGAATACGTTTCAACAGTCACTGCGTATGAACCACCTTCAGAAATTCTGTGATCACAAGCGCCTTGAAGATTTTTTCTTGGTCCCCATGTGCAAGTTCTGTGTGGGTGGCCTTCGATGTGACGGGCTTCATGCATAAATACACTAGCTAAATCAAGCGGAGTGAATGCATCTGTTAAGGCCATAGGACAAACAAACATTGTCTTGCCACCGATTCCGCCGCCGTAAACGTAAGCGATCACGCCTGGTTGACATTCTTTATCGACAACAAACTTCGTAATAAGCCTTGTAAAATAACCGTACCAGTCTTTAGCAAATTGACCAGTGAACAATTCATCAGGGCTATTAACGCCAGCTTCGTCGAATTGTAATTTACGAATGTATTGAATACCCGCAATTAAATACGCTGTTTCTGATTTATCAAAACAGTATTCTTTTCCAGCTAAATTTCTGTACTGTTTGAAGTTATTTGCGATTGCAGTCATGTCTTCTGCTGAAATACATTTAGAATCTAAAATTATATCTTGTTCATTTTCTTCAGTTTGTGCTGGTGCGTTCACTGTGAACACAAGACCTAAAACAAGAACCATTAATGACAAAACAGATTTAATCTGGAATTTAGCCATACGACATCCCCTCATGTAGTAAAGCTGCTTTTAGTAGCAACAATATTTTTCCGCCCTAATTTGACAATAGACCTAGCAGGGATTCAAGTGGATTCTTAACTATTTCCTAATATTTCTTTTAATTTTTTTTCTGCGTAATTTTTAAGATAAGGATCTTTAATTTGGCTTATAGATGACTTGAAATCTGCTAAAGCAACAGAAGACGTTTTAGCGATTTCAGCAGCTTTATTAATAAGTAAAATTTTTAGTGATCTTTCTTGAGTCTGCTGAACTTCTGCCACTGAATGGGCTTTGGGCTCACCATCAATAACGATAGGACTGACAGCTGCACGAAGAATTTCAGCTAAAAATTGGTCGGTAGACTGGCTTAATAAATACGCCGAAAGTATTTTTTCACGAACTGGGGTTTTTCTATTTTGTAATCTGTCAGACAAGTACTTCACTTGTTCTTTTGTCAGGCCGACAGCAACTGATTGTAACTCGTCCGCTTTTTTGTTCTCGTTCACGGTTAAATTATTCATTTCTTCTTGTTCTTTTAACAACCAACTTTGAAATTCGGTTAAATTTGATTTGCTGGGGTTAAAATCTTTAACCTGAATCGTCGCTGATGCAGCATTTTCAACTTTTTTCTGTTGTAGAGCGACTGCCGGCTGTTGGGTAGCTTTGTGCAAATCATCTACGGACGATTGCCCGAACATAGACCAATCGATAAAAGCTAATAACGTCACTAAAACAATAACTCCAAGAGTGTATTTATTAAAAAAATATTTTTTCATGTTTGATTTTTTGACCCAAAGTAATCTGCCCAGTATTGATAGGCTTTTAAATCATCAGGTGTTCCCCATTGTAAAAATGTTTTGATTTCATAATTAGAAATTTTAAGATTAGATTTTACGTTCATCATTGCTTTAATCGCCAGTGATGTGAAATATTCCCCGTTCCAATTCAGCTGTTGTTTTTTCTGTTGTTCTAAACACAGTTTTAACAATCTGGCTGTTTTAAAATAGTATCCACCTGTCGATGCAAAATCATCTTGGCGGTTTTTAGAAAAACATTCTTTTTCTTTAATATCAGTAACGGTAGAACACTCAGTTTTTAGATAGCAGTACATATTAGGGCCTAAGTAATGGGGATGAAACCCCTTATAAGAAACAAAGCCAATATCGCTGTCGGTTTCAGTTTGAATAAAATTTAAAAAATCTGAAGCCGACCAAATTTGTCCATAATCACAATAAGTCACAAAAACAGGCGCATTATCAGGAATAGATTTAAGCCCCTTCATTACGGTTTCCCATGGTCCGTCGGAATTTGGTTTTATTTCTGCAACGACAGATTGGGGTCTGATATCTTTTAAATAATTTTTATGTTCTGTTTTGTAGTCTTCTGAATTCACCACAAAAACAGTGGGCCAACTTTGTGGAAATACTTCTAACAGTTTACTAATTAATGTTTGATTTTCTACTTTGATAAAAGGTTTGGGTTCGATGTAACCCGCATCTTTAAAGCGCTGTCCGCGCCCAGCCATTGTAACTAATAAATAAGGGGGGGTTGTATGTTTATCCAAAGGATATTAATTCACTTTACCCAACGGATGATTTGGCATCAAATGCATCACGAACAGCCAATCCTATATTGATTAAAAGAGTTAATGTTAATACCAAGGCTGCTGCCGGATACCAGACTAACCACTCTGCCGTCGTAAAATATTTTTGTGCTTGCTGTAGTAGTTCGCCCCAACTTGGTGTGGGTGCGCGTAAACCTAATCCTAAATAATCAAGAAATGATAAAACAGAAATGTTGGCCGCGATATCAAACGGAGAAAATGTCACAATCGGTGTGATCGCATTCGGTAAAATATGTTTAAAAATAATTCGTGGTGACGACGACCCTAGTGCCCGCGCAGCTTCGACATATTCACGTTTGCGTAGTTGTAAAAACTGTCCACGCATATATAAAGCGATCTTCGTCCAATCAAAAACGGCTAAAAATAAAATCAAAACTAAAAGATTTGGATTAAAAATAGAAATAATTGTAATTAAAATTAAAGTTGTCGGCATTGTTTGAATAATTTCAACCGTGCGCATACCAATTAAATCGACTTTACCACCATAATATCCTGTTAACGATCCGATAGTTACACCAACTAAATAAGAAGCTAACCAAGCCCCAATCGCAAAAATAAATGAATACCGAAGACCATATAGTAATCGTGTTAAAACATCACGACCACGATCGTCTGTTCCCATTAAATTATATTTTGAAGGTTTTGCAGGATAGCTTTCAACTGTTGAATTACTCTCAAACGGATCCCATTGAATCACGGGCCAAGCAACCCAATCTTTTTCTTTAAGTTCAACTGATCGGTAATCCATCACATAAATATCATCACGACCGAATTCAGTTGGATGATAATCAACAAACAGCGGTGCGTACAACCTGCCATTGTAACTCATAAAGTGGGGTTTACTGTTCGCCCAGAATTCCGCCGTAAAACTAAAAAATAATAAACCTAAAACAAGCCATGCTGAAACTACAGCAAGTTTGTTTTTTTTAAAACGTTTGTAACGTTTTAATGTCAGTTCATTTGTAATTAAGCGGCCTTCAATTAAATTCAAAATTATAATCCTTATTTAAAATCAATTCGTGGATCAACTAAAACATAAATAATATCACTTAAGATATTTCCAACTAATAACATCATTGCTGATATAAACGTTAAGCCCATAATCACATTATAATCGCGCGATAACACTGAACTGTAACCCAGTAACCCGATACCATCTAAATTAAAAATCGTTTCAATAATTAATGAGCCAGCTAGGAATACACGTAAAAATCCGCCAAGGCCCGTAGCAACAGGAATCATCGCATTTCTTAGCGCATGTTTATAATAAACTAAGCGATCAGATAAACCCTTTGCTCGCGCTGTGCGAATATAATCAGATTTGATGACATCTAACATTGTGTTTCTGACTAGCATTGATAATTCAGTAAAATTTCCGATCATGTAACAAGTTAATGGTAGAACAAAATGGTAAGCACGGTCCGCAATTTTAGCCATTGTAGATAGATCATCGTAGTTGTCTGACTTAATTCCACCAATGGGGAACCAATCAAAATAGGATCCACCAGCAAACCAAACGATCAGAAAAATACCTAGAACTAATGGCGGAATTGAATAAGTTATGTACAACATAAAGCCAGAAACTTTATCGAACAAACTTCCGGCCTTGATGGCTTTTTGAACGCCTAAAGGAATACAGACTAAATAGGTTAGAATTAAAGAAGCTAG
>JAYUQO010000119.1:0-4359 GCA_043756765.1 Bdellovibrio sp.
TAAAACACTTAAGTCAGAATAAAGAAAAACTAAAAAAGCCATCGGAAATAGAACATATTCTAAAAATGGGCTTAACACTGTTGATATAACAACTGTTACAACTTGCGGTAAGCCTAAAAAAAGCATTGTTAAATAAAAATGCAGATAAAAAAGAAGGTTTTTTATCAACAAATGACTTTTTTTATAAATTTCGTCGATATAAATCAGTGTAAGGCCTGCAATCCAACTCATTTGATAAGAAAGGGACGTAATCCATTGTGGCTGTAAGATTAATCCGATCAAGCTAGCAGCTAACAAGGCATTGTGAGTTTTAAAGTGTAGGAAATATTTTTTGGATAAACCTAAAATCACAATAAACAAATAACTACGTACAATTGGTGGGTTTAAATTACAGACAAAAATATAAATCAAAAGAATCAAATGAGTTATTTCAGATGCCATATAAAATTTATTTTCTAGTTTTGAAAGTGTTCGCTCTATAAGCACTAAGTGAGACCCTGAAACCACAAAAAGATGAATTAATCCTGATACAATATAGATCTGTGAATCAGCTAGGGATAAAAAATCATGACCACAAACAAGTGCGTTTAATTCTTGTGAAGAAATGACATTTGGTGGACTGTAATTCAGGCAGGTTTGATGAAAAAACAAAGCAGCCGGATGCAAGAAGTCCAAAAACGAAAATCGAACCAAAGCGGTCGTCAAAGCAAATATGATTAAAAATAAGATAAAAACCATACTCTGTATGCAAGCTGTTTGCGCACCAATTACAGATTTCATTTAGGGAATTTAAGATTTTTTAATATAACTAAAATAATTTATAAATTCCAGTAACTTAGGTAGTTTTGTCAGTGTTTTATTAGTATGCATTTCGCTGTAAACCTTGATAATCAACGGGTCTAAAGTCTAGAAACATGACTTATAAACATTTAATGTGGATAACTATTCAACTTTAATTGAAATATGACTGATATTTGAGTTTAATTACATCAGAGGTCATTATGAAGTTGTCACTTAGTTTCATTTTATGTTGTGTTTTATTTTCAGGCTGCCAATCATTTAATAAAAACAATAGCAGCCGCACCAAAAGTGTGAAAAACACAACACATGTTGCTCGTCAAAAATCAAAGATAAATGCAGATGAAAAATGGCTATCGAAAGAAAGCATTTACCAAGAATTAACAGGCCAGAAAATCAACTCTCAGCAAGTTGGCGTGAAACTTCTTAAAATGGCTGAACAAGCTCAGTCAGAAAAAAATTATATATTAGCCCTAAAAAGATATAATACTGTTATTGCAAGGTTTCCTCAAAGCAAGCTGGCGCAATCGGCCCTTTTAGGGAAAGCTGACCTGTATAAAAAAATGGGTCTCGGACAACAAGCCCAGTACAACACGCGTTTGGCTCGCGACTATAAGTTGACAGCTAAGTTGACAGCTAGATTGGCTGATCGAGTATCAAACCAGAAAAAAGCTTTACCTGCACGAAAAATGGCGAGCGATCAAAAAACAGGAACTAAAAAATAATGCGATTAAACGCGATTCTGCTTTTGGTTTTAATTCCTATTTTTGTATTCGGGCAAACAGAGATTACGTCTGAACAAAAACCACAGCAAAGATCTACAGTGGGTGATGAAATTAATAAAGAAAGCAGTTCGTTTGTTCCTGAACCAGATTCAATTGATCCATTACCATTAAAAAAAGAATCTTTAAAAGATGACGAAGAGCCAATACTAGAAGATATCCAACAAGCATTAAAACGAGAAAAAGAAAAAGCTCTTAAAGCGGAAGCTAGTAAAAACAAACCAGTCGCCAGCCCTAAAAAAGTAAAGAAAAAAGCTAAAAAGAAAATTCAAGTAGCACCACCAACAAACGATTCAGTCACTGAAACTTCAGTGACTGAATTTGGGGATCGTAATCCTGATGAACCAGATTACAGTTTAGAAAATCAATTCAATAGCCTTTACAAAAGATTTAATAATCAACCAACGTCTGATGAAACGTGGTCTAAGGCCAGCCAACAAGTTCCGAATGTTTATGTTGTGCAACGACGTGACACTTTATTTTCAATCAGCAAAATTTTATTTGGTGATAGCCAGTTTTGGCCAAAAATTTGGGCGATCAATAATCAAGGGATTACAAATCCACATATTATCGCGCCGGGGTTGAATGTTAATTTTTATCCGGGCACAAGTACTCAAGCGCCATCAATTTCTGTGGGAACCCCTACGGGTTCAGTAGAATCAGCACCCTTAGCGAATCTAAAAGGGCAGGTCGATGAATATGGTGAAAAAATTAGAGATTACACAAAGCAAAACACAGAATTTGATCGTTTAGTTAAAGAAAGTTCTAGTCGTGGACAAGTCGGTATTGTTCCAAGCTTGCCAGAGTTTCGTGGTGGAAGATTTTTTTATAAAACTCAGACTTCAATAGAAATCACACCGAAAAAGTTTATAGCTGAATATGAACCGACAAATCCATATATTTTAACATCGTCAGAAGTTACATCAGATTATATTGTTAAAGCCGAACTTGCTGACAATCTAGTTTGTAAAGCAGGACAGTATGTTCCTGCGTCGACAGAGTTGAACTTAAGCACTGTTCCTGGTGAATATAACTTGTTGATTAAAGAAAACGACAAGTTATCACAGCTTAAAACAACTTATGTTTATCAAAATGTCGGTCGGGTTACAGTGGATGCCGATGGATCTTTGCGGATTAAAAAATGTTTACAGAATGTTAATACTGATGCGCTGATTGTTTCAGATGGAAAACTAGCATCCGTTTTGCCAACAGTTGAAACAATTCTTAATGCAGACATGCAAATCATTGATGGATTATTTTTGCGCAGTCAGCAATATTACTATACGAAACACTACGTGATTATTAATGCGAACACGGCCAATGTCCAAGATGGTCAAATGTTTAATATTTATTCTAAAAGTGTTGGGAAAAATGTAGGCCAAGTTAAAATACTCAAAAACACGGGGACCTTGGCCTTAGGTTATGTTACTGAAACAAACGAAATCGTTAAATCTGGCGATACGCTAGTTACACAATAGTTCTATAAATTGGCCCGAGAATTGTACTTTATGTCTGCATGAATGATGCAATCTATTTTAAAGCGTTACAGATCAAAAATAAAATCCGAAATCCGAAACAAATTCTAACCAGAGAGTCTTCAAATAGCTTTGAAAGCGTTTACGTAAAGCAGGCAGAAGATGAAATACAGGATTTAATCAGCCAAAAGGTTAAATTCACTTATCCCACTGATGTGGACTATCCTGATCAATTTAGACTTATGCTTGAACCACCATTATTTTTAGAATATATCGGCGAACCAGTTTGGAAAAATTTCGAATTAATTTCAGTCGTTGGTTCCAGAAAAATTCATCCCTTGACTCAAGATTGGCTTAAATCAGAATTTCAGAATTTTTTGATTCACAAAGATGAAATAGCTGTCGTCAGCGGCGGGGCTGAGGGCGTTGATCAATGGGCTCACTGGGTGAGTCTTTCGATATCTAGGCCAACTATCGTGGTTTTACCAACGGGCTTAGGAAAGATGTATCCACAGTCTTTAGAATCGATGAAAGACACCGTCCTTAAAAATAAAGGCTGTTTTATTTCTGAATTCCCGTATTCATGGTCGGTGAAGAAATCTCATTTTTATTTTCGAAATAGAATTATCGCAGCCCTTGGTGAAATGTGTCTTGTTGCACAGGCGCAGATTAAAAGTGGAACTTTTTTAACAGTTCATCATGCATTACAAAATGGTCGACCGATTTTAACGATTCCAGCGCATCCACTAATGACGGATTTTAGTGGAAATTTAAATTTACTTTCAGAAGGAGCTTTATCAGTTCAAAATTTTAGCGACATGCTTAATTTGTGGGATGCTGAATTTTGGTCTGGTCGAGTTTGTAATCAGAAGGAAAACTACATTTAGAGGCGTTCTGACATCCAACCCCTAGGTCTAGTGGTTGACATTATTTTTCGAGCTAAATTATTAAAAACAGGTAAAAAAATGAAATTATCTAAAAAAAGCCTTTGAAAAATACCTCACTTTAACTCTAAAATAATAAACAGGGAGGGGCGATGTGGTCAAGGATGACCCTGGTAGTACGGACGCTACTGCATCGTCTCATTTTTTCTTAAGACAAATTGATAACATCTACTCAAGTTTTTTTCTCAACTGAAATACAGCCAAAACAGCAAAAAGAATATTCGATAACCAAGATGCAATTTGCACTGGTAAGGTTTGATTGCGTGCTAAACTTTCGAACGCAATATATGTAATCCAATAAAGAACAATAAATCCTACGGCTAAAACAAAACCAGAAGATTTTCCTGACCGGCGATCGTT
>JAYUQO010000120.1:0-4341 GCA_043756765.1 Bdellovibrio sp.
TCCTGTCATTGTCATGAGCTGCACAACACCAATATTTTGTGGCGTTGTCAGGAATTCTTCAATCTGATCTGGCAAACCTTTATCGACGAAAATACGATTGAATTCATCTTCAGCAGTCTGTGCTGCAGATTGTGAATGAAACCGAGCAACGAGGAACTTAGCCAAGTTCACTTTGACATCACGCGGATGTTTCTTTTTATCAGTGACTTCTTTTTTCAAAGCTATCACTTGTGATGGTTTTAAATCAGTCAATAGTTCATAATATCTAAACATCAACTCATCAGAAACGCGCATCGTTTTACCGAACATATCTTTTGGTGATTCATTAACACCTATATAATTATCTAATGATTTAGACATTTTATTTACGCCGTCTAAACCTTCTAGAATAGGCATCGTTAAAATACATTGCTGTTCTTGACCATAAGATTGCTGCAGATCACGACCAACTAGTAAATTAAATTTCTGATCTGTCCCGCCAAGTTCTAAATCAGTTTCCAGGGCCACAGAATCGTAGCCTTGGCATAGCGGGTACATCAATTCATGTAACGATATAGGTATACCTGACTTATACCGATTCGTGAAATCATCACGTTCAAGCATTCTAGCCAAAGTGTACTGCGCTGATAGTTTAATAAAATCAATCGATGTTAATTTTAACAACCAACTTGAATTATAAACAATTTCAGTTTTTTCAGGATCTAAAATTTTAAATATTTGTTCAGCATAACTTTTGGCATTCGCGTCGATTTCTTCACGCGACAATATGGGTCTTGTTGTGTTTTTACCAGTTGGATCACCGATTAACGCTGTAAAATCACCAATCAGAAATTGCACATGATGACCTAGATCTTGAAGAACTTTTAGCTTGTTGATCACAACAGTATGACCTAGATGAATATCTGGTCGATTTGGATCGGCTCCTAATTTAATTTTTAAAGGTTTCTTTTTTTCAAAACTTTTTTTAAGTTTTTTTGTAAAATCACCTTCAGAAATAAAATCAACCGCACCAAATTTAATAATTTCTAGTTGCTCTTCAACGGGTAAAAATCCCATAGATTATCTTGCCACTTCCACAGCTCTTGATTCCCGAACAACTGAAACTTTAACACCACCAACATGCGGCATTTCACGTTCAATTTTTTTCACGATATCGCGCGCCAACATCACTGATTGATCATCAGTCACACGTGAACTTTCAACCAGAACACGAACTTCACGTCCAGCCTGTAAAGCCACAGATTTAATAACGCCATCAAAAGAATTCGCGATACTTTCTAAATCTTTAAGTCTGTTAATAAAACTATCCATTTGCGGACGACGAGCCCCAGGACGAGTCATCGATAAAATACTTGCCGCATGGACTATCCATGCCAAGATTGAAGACTGTCTATCATCATCTGTATGTGATTGAATCGAATGGCAAACTTCTTCGCTTTCACCGAATTTTTTAGCGATCTCAGCACCGACGACAGCATAGCTGCCTTCCATTGAATGATCGGCCGCTAAACCGATTGAATGAAGAACACCCGCGCGTTTTGCTAATTTAATATTGTAACCTAATTCAGAAGCTAAAAGTCCCGCGATGTGCGCAACTTCTAGTGAATAATTTAAGGCGTTTTGTGCGTGGATTTGGCGGTACTTTAAAGCTCCAACCATTTTCACAAGTTCATTATGCATACCTGTAATGCCAAGTTCGACGATCACTTTATCGCCTTCTTCTTTCATTGATTTTTGTAATTCAATTTTTTGTTTCTCAACGACTTCTTCTATACGTGCTGGATGCACACGCCCGTCTTCCATTAATTTATCAATCGTTTTTCTAGCCAATTCTCTGCGTACAGGATCAAAACCAGAAATAACAATTGTTTCAGGAGTATCATCAACGATTAAATCGACACCACATAAGGCTTCAAGAGTTCTGATATTACGGCCTTCACGACCGATAATTTTACCCTTCATTTCATCTGATGTTAAGCTCATCACGGAAACTGTTCTTTCAGATGTGTATTCTGAAGCAAATCTAGCCAGCGCTCTAGCTAAAATACTGCGTGATCTTTTATCAGCTTCTTTTTTAGTTGTTTCTTCAATTTCAGCAATTTTAACCGCAGCTTCTTTTTTGGCTGTCTCTTCTAATACTTGAAACAATTCACGTTTAGCTTGGTCTTGCGACATGCCTGCAACGTTTTCTAATTTTTTCTGCACAAATTGAATTTGATCTTGTGTTGTTTTTTCTAATTCACGAAGACGACCTTCAGCAATGTGAACACGTTCTTGACGATCTTTCAGTTGATTCGCAAATTTATCATTTTCATCAGCACGTTGTTTGTGCTGACTTTCAATTTCACTTAAGCGTCTTTCAAGCTGTGATTCTTTATTTTTTAACTGAGCTTTTTGTTTGTTGATTTCTGTTTCAACAGTCTTACGAGCTTTTGTTTCAAAATCTTTCGATTTATTTTCTGAATCTTTCTTCAATTTAGAAGCTTCAGATTTCGCTTTGTTAATAATTTTATCAGCTTCTGAAGCGGCTGTTTTCTTAGTATTGTTTTCACGAATACGAATAGCTGCAAAAACAACAAATGCCCCGATAACTAAACCCACGAGGGCTGCGATGATTAATTCCATACTAGAATTCTCCTTTATTTAAAGTATTTTTTAATTTGTACACATTTTTTTCTGTGACTACATAGTCAACCAACAGATCATGATTTTCAAATGGAACGTCATGATTGTAAAATTGATCAAAGCATAATCCGATTTTGTAACCTTTATAGTTTTTAAATGATTGATCGTAGTAGCCAGCACCACGACCTAAACGATAACCTGAAGCATGATAAGCCAATGCCGGAACAATCACACCTTTAAGGTCTGCAACCGATACTTGTTCACCGTCTGCAGGTTCTAAAACCTTAAGCGAAGACTTCATCCAATTTTTTACATTTTTATAGTACTCTAATTTTTTATCTACTTTTGGATAGGCCCATTGAATATTTTTACCAAGCTGATCAAACCTAATTTGTGGCTCTGAAGCCAAAGGCTTAAACGCCCCCCAAAGACCATTGAAGGAATTCAAGACTTTACTAAGTTGGGCTTCTAACAATACAGACCAGCAAGATACAACGGCAGTTTCTAAACCATGAGTCTGGTCTAAAACAAATCGTCGATAATCATTTTTAGCTAAAATTTTTGGGGTAAGGGACTGTGCTGACAAAAAATCTCCAAGTAAACAAAAGTTTAAATAAACTTGTTTATTTTGGTAGAATCAATTTCTTGAGCTAACTTAATGGCTTTATTCTCTAATTTATCTAGCTCGTGTTGAGCTTTACGTTTCAGAAGAATCATTTCTTCCGCGATATTCAGAGAGGCTAAAACAGCTGCATTTTGAAAAGAAGAGTTTTTAGTGACTTTGATGGCTTCAGTGACTTTATTGTTTACATAACTAACAAGTTCTTGAAGGGTTTGCTCATCATGAGAGGATTTAATTTTATAAGAAACACCTGCGATTTTAAAATCAAAAGTTTTCTTTACTTGAGCTTCATTTTCGGACTTATTATCTAGATTTTTTTCTAGCGTCGAATTCACTTCTTAAATCACCTTTTTAAAAGTTAATACTTTAGCTGCAACTTTTCACAAAACACTTTTGCTAACTGCTTTAACCTTGATTTTTAGAAATTGAAAAATTCCAAAATAAACAAGGACTTACATCAATAAGTATAAGCTGCAGAGAAAAACTGGCAACAACTACTTAAGAATAGATTTAATATTGTGCGGAGCGATAAACTGGCAACTACTGTTTAGACTCATCAACTCGACCACAGAGACACACGTCAACTTCACTTTTAATCGAGCATGCCAATTTCAGGTTCAGTTTCATATTCATAACCACCAAATGAGTCATTTTATCTTCCGTTAAGCGATATTCGATTTCAATCCCCTTTTCCCGAACCTCAGAATACCGACCCCAATCACTTTCAATTTCCGAATTCAATAAGGCCTGTTGAATGCGCCCCTTAACAGTGGAAACTTTGTTTTTGGTATCGACTGGGATGTTTTTTACTTTACCTTGGTCATCAATTTTTGAATTCGTGATCTTGTCGTGAATGACTTTAAGTTTGTATTTTTGCGATTCAGATTTATAAAAAATTTCACGTTGAACTGTTTTTTGACTTAAAATTAAATATTTTTTATCTAAAGAATCATAAATATCTTTAAATGTATTCAATAAATTCAAATCTGTTAATTCAAACTGACAATCCTGAATATGTTTTTGCATCGAACTTAATCTTAAATTTTTAGGTCTACTGTCAGGCCATATTTTTGCATTTACATCTTTAGAACTTG
>JAYUQO010000121.1:0-4340 GCA_043756765.1 Bdellovibrio sp.
GGCTACGGGGCCTCATCAGATGCCTATCACATTACTTCACCTGAACCTAATGGTGAAGGCTTCACATGGGCGATGAAAACAGCTTTGGCTGATGCTGAATTAAATCCTGAACAAATTAATTATGTAAATGCCCACGGTACAAGTACACCAATGGGTGATCCGATTGAATCAAATGCTGTTAAAAGTTTAATGAAAGATCATGCTAAAAAAGTTTGGATCTCTTCAACAAAATCAATGACAGGTCATTTACTTGGGGCAGCTGGCGCACTTGAGTCGGCTTTTTGTGTGA
The DNA here is from genome assembly GCA_043756765.1 of Bdellovibrio sp. GTDB lineage: Bacteria > Bdellovibrionota > Bdellovibrionia > Bdellovibrionales > Bdellovibrionaceae > Pseudobdellovibrio. The sequence goes on from JAYUQO010000121.1 coordinate 290, forward strand.
ATGCCATTGTTCATCAAGCTGTACCACCAACGATTAATTTAAAAAATCCAAGCCCAGAATGCGATCTTGATTATGTTCCAAACACAGCCCGTGAAGGAAAAATTGATCACGTGCTGAATAATTCTTTTGGTTTTGGTGGCACAAACAGTTGTCTTATATTTTCGAAATTCAGAGGTTAGCATGATCACAGAAATACATATTGCTGGTGATCACGCGGGAGTCGAACTTAAATCTCAAATCATTGAGTTTATAAAATCAAATTTAAAACTGACATGTATTGATCACGGTCCCTTAACCACTGACTCAGTAGACTACCCTGATTACGCTGACAAAATTGCGACAGTTTTAAAAAGTAAATCGAATGCCATTGGTGTTCTTATTTGCGGTTCAGGCCAAGGCATGTGTATGCGTGCAAATAAATTTTCCCATATTCGTGCAGCTTTTGTTTACAATAATGAAATTGCCAGGTTATCTCGTGAACATAATAATGCTAACGTCATATGTCTTGGTGCGCGCTTTTGCAGCATCGATGAAGCGACAAAGTGGATTCAAATATTTGTTAACACCCCTTTTTCTGAAGGTCGTCACGCACAGAGGGTTGCAAAAATATCTGCACCTACTACATAATAAGATATGAACACAACTTCAAATACGCTTCAAAAAAATGATCCAGAAATTGCAAATTTAATTCAACTTGAAGAAACAAGACAACAAGACGGTCTTGAAATGATTGCTTCTGAAAATTATGCCTCAGCCGCAGTTATGGAAGCTCAAGGTTCTGTTCTCACAAATAAATATGCTGAAGGATACCCTGGTAAACGCTACTACGGTGGTTGTCAGTTTGTTGATGGCGTTGAAACTTTAGCTATTGATCGTGCAAAAAAACTTTTTAAATGTGATTTTGCAAACGTGCAACCGCATTCTGGTTCGCAAGCTAACATGGCTGTGTACTTATCGGCATTAAAAGCTGGGGATGCAATTTTAGGAATGGATTTGTCCCATGGTGGGCATTTAACTCATGGAAGCCCCGTAAATTTCAGTGGTTTATTATTCAAAGCTGCAAGCTACAAATTGGACGCGCAAACAGGATTAATTAATTACGACACGATTCGTGAAACAGCCAAAGAAGTAAAGCCAAAATTAATTATTGCAGGCTACAGTGCTTATTCTAGAAAATTGGATTTCGCAAAATTTAAAGAAATCGCCAATGAAGTCGGTGCACAATTATTAGTTGATATGGCGCATTTCGCAGGGCTTGTTGCCAGCGGACATCATGAAAGTCCGATCCCTTATGCAGATTACATCACGTCAACAACTCACAAAACATTACGCGGACCACGCGGTGGAATAATTCTGACTCAATCTGAAGAAAAAGCAAAAGCTATGAATTCAAAAATATTTCCTGGTATTCAAGGCGGACCACTTGAACATGTGATCGCTGGTAAAGCTGTGGCTTTTGGTGAAGCGCTACTTCCTGAATTTAAGACTTACATCGGTCACGTGATCGAAAATGCACAAACCTTGGCTGAAGATTTAAAATCACAGGGATTTTATTTAGTCACTGGCGGAACTGATAATCATTTAATACTTTTAGATTTAAAACAAAGTCAAGTTCCTGAAACTCTCACTGGTAAAGTCGCTGAAAATATTTTAGACGAAGCTGGCATTACTGTGAATAAGAACACTGTGCCGAATGAAACCAGATCGCCGTTTGTGACCAGTGGTATTCGTATTGGAACACCCGCTTTAACAACGCGTGGAATGAAAAAGGCAGAAATGAAACAAATTGCAAAATGGATTTCTTCAGTTTTAAAAAATCCTGACAACACCGATATCAGGCATCAAGTTCATCAACAAGTGAAAGATCTATGCAAAAATTTTCCAATTTACTCATAATTTTATTTTTAAGTGCTTGCGCCAGTTCTCCAAAAACAACCAACAACCCTGATCAAGCTACTCAAGTTGATAAAGAAACAAATTCTTTTAAAACAACTCAACAAAAATCAACAACAAGACAAAAACCATTTTTTGATTGGCCTGTTGTTGAAGCCCGCATGACCCGTGGTTTTTTACCCCGCGGAACAAAAAGACGTCGCAGACCCCATAAAGGAATCGACTTAGCTGCACAACGGGGCACCGCTGTGTTAGCTTCACACGACGGAGTAGTGATTTACACGGGTAAAGAATTTAAAGGCTACGGCAAGATGATTATGATCGAAAAAGATAACTGGGCTACACTCTATGGACATCTTGATAAAATCGTGGTCTACGAAGGTCAAAAAATTCGCCAAGGCGAAGTCATTGGCGCCTTAGGCAACACTGGCAGATCATCAGGCCCACATCTCCATTTTGAAATTCGCAAAACTGATGGGCCTATAGACCCGCTACCCTATTTGCCTGCAGGTGATGCTTTAACTAACGATGTTGATAATGGCGCTGAAGAATATTAGTCGAAAACTAATTCAATAGAAAACTGTTTTTTTGTGCTTGTCCTTGCATATTCTGAGGTCCTTGAACACCGAACAACCAAAGAACTGTTGCTGTTGTATCAATAGTGCTTACAGCTTCTAAAATATTATAATTTTTCTTAACCACATTTCCCCATGTGATCCACGGAATAATTGTATCATCATCTGATGCGCTTCCGTGATCCAGTCCTGAACCTCCATGATCAGAAGTTATAATCATAGCAAATTTTTTATCTTTAGTGTTTTTTAAAAGCGTATCTTCAATAATTTTAATCGCCGCATCCACTTTTTTTAAGGCTTTCATTTGGGCTGCAGATCCCCACCCAGAAGCATGTCCTGCCACATCAGCATCAGGCATATGAATAAATAAAAAATTTGGTTTTTTCGCGACAAAATAAGCTGATGCTAATTTTGCGGATTCAAGCGCATCGCTAGCTTTTAACGAAAACTCATCGTAGCTATTTTTAACTTTAAGATGTTTAAATTTACTTTTTGTCGCAAACAGCGCTGTTGAATATCCCTGCGCTTTTAATAGTCCATACACTGTCGGTACTTTAACCGTACCTTTGAACGGATTCCAATTATTCCAATCGATTTTGTGAATTTTCGGAGTAACTCCAGTCAACATCGATGTGTGTGACGGTAACGTTTTACTTGGAAAAATTGTACGTGCAGTAAATGTAGACCCACCGTCTGCCGTTAGTCTTTTCAAATTTGGCATTTCACTTTTTACCATAACAGACGGTTTGCCACCATCAATACTAATGACAACCACATGGTCGACATTCGCAGCAAACAAAATTTGTGTAGAAATGAGCGAAAAAATAAAACAGACGGCAGCTATCCTTAGCATCATGTTCTCCTCCGATGAGAAACCAAAAGCGACTAAGGATATTATAAATTAACTAGGTGGATCCAGAGTTAAGTATTTCGTAATCTTGGATAGAAACTATTTGAAGGTCCAGTTTCTTGCGCTGCGATTAATGCGCAACTTTACCTTTCATATATTTTTCAAAACGAGCATACATAATTGGTAAAACAATTAATGTTAAGATGGTCGATGAAATAATTCCACCAATGACAACAGATGCTAGTGGTCTTTGAACTTCTGCCCCCACGCCTGTTGATAACATCATTGGAATAAATCCAAACACAGCCACCAATGCGGTCATTAGGACTGGACGTAGCCTGACCAGAGTCCCTGATAAAACCAAATTTTTCCCAGACTGCCCTTCAGACTTAAGCTGATTAAAGAAGTTAACTAAAACCACACCGTTGAGCACTGCAATACCAGATAACGCGATAAATCCAATTCCTGCGGAAATACTAAACGGTAATCCATTTAAAATCAGTCCAATTACACCACCTACCAAGGCCATCGGAATGCAGCCAAAAATTAAAAGCGTTTGCGGAATACTACCGAACGCAGCGTAAATCATCATAAGCACTAAAATTAACGCAACTGGAGCTAAAATGATTAATCTTGATCTAGCCTGTTCTAAATTTTTGAAATTTCCACCCCATTCAAAATAATATCCATCAGGAAGCTTCACTTCTTTTTCTACTGCAGCTTGAGCTTCTAG
>JAYUQO010000122.1:0-4330 GCA_043756765.1 Bdellovibrio sp.
CTAAAGCATGTGGTGTTTGCGGTTCGTGTATTCGTGTCGCTAAAGAACAATCTGAAAATTTAAGAATTTTATCCACTGAAACTGGCAAAGTTAAAGATGCGACAGCAAAAAAAGCCAACTCAAAATCACTCATTAAAATTGAACAAGTTCGCGATGTTTTAGATTTTTTATCATTATCACAAAAAAATCAAAATCGTGTGATCATTATTGATGATGCTGAATTATTAAATCCACAGGCCGCGAATGCTTTATTAAAAACTTTAGAAGAGCCTTCAGATAACGTGTTTTTTATTTTAATCACATCAGAATTAAATTCATTGATGGCGACTATTCGTTCACGGGCACAAATTATTCGCTTCAAAAGCTTAAGTGAAGCTGACTTAGTGCAGATTCATCCTAAAGCTGATCTTTGGGTTTACAAATCGGCCAGGGGTCAAATCGAAAAACTAAAAAGCATGATTCAATCTGATCAAATTGCAAAACGGACTGACCTATTTCATTTTTTTGAAAGTTTTTGGACACAAAAAGATTTTTTAAATCAACCTGATTGGCGCGACCAATACAAAGAACGCTCAAAGGCCGTATTGACTCTGAATTTTTGGTTAGAAATTGTGCGCGATTTGATGGTGATGAAAACGGGCGATGAAAAATCAGTGATTCATCATGATCAAAACCAAGTCTTAAAAAAATTAATGTTTATTTCTTCAGATAAATTATCATTTTTCTCTGAGTCTTTAATACAAGCTGAAAAAGACATTCAACACAATTCAGATAGTGTTCTTGTTCTTGAAAATTTATGGGTGACTCATGCAAGAATTAACTAGCCCACTATTTCCGAACTGTGAATGGATCGATATTCACTGCCATTTAGATCGTCTTGAAGGTGGTTCAGACTTTGCAATACAAAAGGCATTGGGCCAAAACGTAAAAAGAATCATTACCATTGGCACTGAACCTGAAGATTTACCAATCGTATTGAGTCTTGCGCAAAAATATTACCCGTCAGTGTATTGCACTTTAGGGGTTCATCCCCACGAAGGTGTTAAATATTCAGACGAAGTCAAAAAATATATTTTAGAAAATGCGCACAGGCCTGAAGTTGTCGCAGTCGGCGAAATTGGTTTAGATTACTATTATAATCAATCACCCAAAGCAGAACAGATTCATGCTTTTCATGACCAATTGCAATTATCAATTGATTTAGGTCTACCCGTAGAAATTCACACTCGTGATGCGGAACAAGACACAATTAATATTTTGAAACAATATGAAGGTAAAGCAAAAGGTCTTATTCATTGTTTTACAGGCACTGGCTGGTTAGCTGAAGAAGCTTTAAAACTTGGGTTTAATATTTCAATATCTGGTGTGGTGACTTTCAAAAATGCCGACAATTTACGGGACACGGTTCAAAATATTATTCCGCTTGATCGATTGCATGTTGAAACTGATGCACCATTCTTAGCTCCCGTTCCAATGCGTGGCAAATCAAACACGTCAGCTTATATGGTGCACACAGCTGAAGTTGTAGCACTTTTAAAAAGTGTGACGATTGAAGAATTAGCAGAAGCGACTAACGCCAACGCACGAAAAATGTTTAAAAAAATAATTAATTAAAGATTAAAAAATTAACTAACTAAAAATCTACTAAGGAGATATCAAATGGCAAAAATGAAAGTGGGAATCAACGGTTTTGGACGTATTGGTCGCGTTTTTTTCAGAGCGGCACAACAGAAACTAGATATTGTTGGGATCAATTCATTAGATGATTTAGAAGGTATGGTTCATTTATTAAAATATGATTCAGCTCATGGTATTTTTGATGGTGAAGTTTCACACGATGGTGAAAACCTCATCGTGAATGGAAAAAAAATTCCTGTCAGCAAACAAAAAGATCCAGCACAAATTCCGTGGAAACAATGGGGTGTTGAATTTGTTATGGAATGTACAGGAGCCCTTAAAGGCAAAGCAGACTACCATAAACATATTACAGCTGGTGCTAAAAAAATTATGATTTCTGCACCTGCTGACGATGTCGATTTAACAGTTGTTTACGGCATCAATCACAAAGAATACGACGCAGCTAAACACACTGTGATTTCAAATGCATCTTGCACAACAAATTGTTTAGCACCACTGGCTAAAGTGATTCATGAAACTTTCGGCATCACAAGCGGCACAATGATGACAATCCATTCTTACACAAACGATCAGCGTATATTAGATTCAGCTCATAAAGACTTACGCAGAGCTAGATCAGCAGCTGTATCAATCATACCAACAACAACAGGTGCTGCAAAAGCAGTGGGTTTAGTTTTACCAGCGCTTAAAGGTAAAATTGATGGCCTATCAGTGCGTGTTCCTACACCAAATGTTAGTTTAGTGGATTTTACGTTTAACACTGAAAAAGATATTACTGCTGACACGATTAACAACGCTTTAAGAAATGCTGCGAAAAATGAATTAGTTGGCGTATTAAATGTTGAAGAAAAAGAACTTGTCAGTGTTGATTTCAACGGAAATAAATACTCATCTATTGTTGATGCAAAAACTACAATGGTTGTAGGCAACAGAATGGGTAAAGTTTTATCTTGGTATGATAATGAAACTGGCTTTTCAAACCGTATGGTTGATATGGCTTTACACATGATGGGTCAATAGTATGTCGCAAGGTTTAAAAGGTATTAAGACGATTAAAGATTTTGAAATCACGGGTAAAACTGTTTTTTTACGTCTTGATCTAAATGTGCCATTGCATGACGGAAAAATTACCGACGAAACAAGAATCACGGCTAGTCTTCCGACAATTAAATACTGTTTAGAAAAAGGGGCAAAACTTGTCATAGCTTCGCATTTAGGTCGTCCTAAATCAGCAGATGATAAAAAATATTCAATGGAACCTGTGGCAAAAAGACTTAGTGAAATTTTAAATGTTGAAGTAGTTTTAATGGAAGAACCAAGTTCTGAAGGTGTTAAACATATTCTTTACGGTCCGATGAAAAGTCAGATTATTTGTTTAGAAAACTTACGCTTTGATGAGGGTGAAACAGAAAATAAAAATGAACTAGCAGTCCAATGGTCATCGTATACAGATATTTATATTAACGATGCATTCGGGGCTTCGCACAGAGAGCATGCCAGTATTCATGCTTTCCCAGAAATTATGCCTGGTAAAAAGGGAATTGGATTTCTAATCGAAAAAGAAATTAAAATGTTAGATGGATTATTTGATCATCCTAAAAAACCATACGTGGCCATTTTAGGCGGAGCGAAAATTTCTGATAAAATTCCGGTGATCGAAAAACTAATGGATATCGTTGATGGATTTGTTATCGGTGGAGCTATGGCCTATACATTTCTGAAAGCGCAAAATATCCCAGTGGGTAAATCATTAGTTGAAACTGAAAAACTAAAATACGCCAAAGAAATGATTAGCCGTATTGAAGCCCGTGGTAAAACATTATTATTACCAGTGGATCATTTAACAAGTTTATCTTTTGGTGATACAACTAGTTTACAAACCACGACTGGTGCAGCGATCGATGAAAATCGTATGGCTTTAGATATCGGGCCAAAAACAATACAAAATTTCACAACTTATTTAGCAACAGCGCAGACTATTTTTTGGAACGGCCCTATGGGTGTTTTTGAAACCAAAGAGTTTTCAAAAGGAACATTTGCAGTCGCTGAAGCTTTAGCAAAAAACCCGGGCCTAAAAATAGTTGGTGGTGGTGATTCAGCAGCAGCAGCTGAGGCCTCAGGTTTTGCTGCTCAAATGAGTCATATATCGACTGGTGGCGGTGCAAGCTTAGAATACTTACAAGGTAAGAAATTACCAGGCTTAGAAGTTTTAAGAGCCCGCAAACAATCTGAAAAGGACGTTGAATCGTGATATTCGCAGCGAACTGGAAACTTCAAAAAACTCCAACAGATGCAACTGCATTTTGTGAACAATTCAAAAAACAAATCCCTAACGGGTTTCTTGATCAACATGAAGTTTTTATTTTTCCGCAAAATTTTTCTTTTTCGACTGTTGTTGACCAACTTAAACTGACAAAAGTCATCGTTGGTCCACAGCATGTTCATACTGAAAAATCTGGCGCTTTCACTGGTGAAAACTCGGCTGAAATCGCTAAAAGTATTGGCGCTAAAGCTGTTTTGTTAGGTCACAGTGAACGTCGTCAGTATTTTAATGAAAATTCAGTAGCTTTAAATAAAAAGATCAAGTTAGTTCAAGAATTAGGTTTAATTCCAGTTTATTGCATTGGTGAAACATTAGCTGAACGTGAATCTAACCAAACACAGACAGTTTGTGAAAAACAACTGACTGAAG
>JAYUQO010000123.1:0-4319 GCA_043756765.1 Bdellovibrio sp.
AAATCTACTAGTTCACACATTCTTCTGATCTGACGCTTTTTACCTTCACGTAAGACAAATTTTAATTGGTCATCATTAATCCACGAAACTTCAGCGGGTTTTAATTTTTGACCTTCAAGTTCTAAGCCGTGGTTTAAAAGTTTTAATTTTTCAGTGGGTAATTGTCTTTCAGAACCTAGATATTGCACGCGAACAAGATATTCTTTTTCGATTTCAGTATTTTCACCAATAATTTTTTTTGCCAGTCTGCCATCTTGGGTAAATAATAAGATCCCCTGTGAGTCGATATCAAGTCTGCCAGTGACTGCAATATTTTTTAAATCACCCATTTTTAATCTTTGACTGTCTTCTTGCCATTGGTTTTCATCAGTAATTAACCTAATCGCTGGTGTATATCTTGGTTCAGGTTGTGCTGACACATAACCGATGGGTTTATTTAACATAATAGTTATTAAATTATTTTGCTGTGTCATCGCCTGACTTGAGAGCGAAATTTTAACGTCTGGCAAAACCTTAAAACCCATTTCCGTGACAACCACGCCATCAACACTGACATAACCTTGAGCTATGTATTCATCTGCTTCTCTGCGTGAACAAATACCACGTTCAGACATTAATTTAGAAAGCCTTAATTTTTCAGATGGAGGGCTATTTGACATGTATTCCACCATCAACGTTAATTGTAGCTCCAGTTGTCCACTTAGATAAATCACTGGCTAAAAAATAAATACTTTCAGCGATGTCTTCTGATTGACCCAAAACATTTAAAAGTTGTAAGCCAACTAAATTTTCTGTGATTTTATTTTTTTCCGCATTAGGTTTATTGTGAAAAGAATGGATTGGCGTATCGACAATGCCAGGGCAAATGCAATTAGCTCTGATGTTATGGGCACCGCCCTCTTGGGCTAGGCTAATTGTCCAATTAATCATGGCTGCTTTAGAGGCTGAATAAGATGATGTTTTTGCTGTTGGCGTAAGTCCTAAAGTTGAAGACACATTAATAATACTGCCTTTTTTATTTTTTTCAAAAATAGGCCATAATGTTTGAGTTATTTTAACCGCGCTAAATAAATTCACTTCAAACATTTCATACCAGTCCGTTGTATTTATAAAATCGCTTTGTGAATACATTCCAGCGTTGTTAACTAAAACAGTGGGTTGTAATTTAAAATTCACTAAAGCTTGCGTGATTGTTGCGACATCAAATTTTTTAAAATCTAAAGACAGCATGTGAATTTTGATTTTTGGATTTAAGGTCTGGCATTGATTGAAAGTTTTTTTTAATTTTTCCGCAGATCTGCCAATGAGTAGTAAATCAAAGCCACAACTTGCAAATTTGTAAGCTGTAGCTTGACCTATACCTGAACTAGCACCTGTAATAATGGCAAGTCCTGACATAAATTATTTATCGAGTTCAATTTTTGCAATGGTTTGTAATTGCATATTTGAAGTGCCTTCGTAAATTTGCCCAATTTTAGCGTCACGCCAAAATTTTTCGACAGGGTATTCTTTGGTAAACCCATTACCACCAAATAAATCAATTGCCATCGATGTGATTTTTTCAGCCATTTTAGATGAATAATATTTGGCCATTGCTGCTGAGGCGATAAAATCTTGACCAGCATCTTTTAGTCTTGCGGCATTATAAACCATCAGTCTTGAAGCTTCTAATTCAATACGCATTTGCGCTAATTGAAATTGAACACCCTGAAATTGGCCAATAGCTTTACCAAACTGTTCGCGGGATTTGATATAAGCCAATGTCGCATCGTAGGCGCCCTGGGCAATCCCCACCATTTGTGCGCCAATACCAATGCGACCTTCGTTTAATGTTTCAATCGCAATTTTATAACCTTTGCCGATTTCACCAAGTACGTTAGTTTCTGGAACTTCGCAATTTTCAAATATTAATTCACATGTTGAGCTGGCTCTAATTCCTAATTTGTCTTCTTTTTTACCGACTGTGAAACCTTTGAAATCTTTTTCAACTATAAAGGCAGTTATACCTTTATAGCCTTTGGCCATATCAATATTTGCAAATACGATAAAGAAACTCGCTTCTTTGCCGTTAGTAATCCAAAGTTTATTGCCATTTAAAATCCATTTGCCATCTTTTTTTTCCGCACGGCATTTTAAAGCAAAAGCATCCGACCCTGATGAAGATTCAGATAAGCAATAAGCGCCAACCCAGGAACTGGCTAATTTAGGTAAATATTTTTCTTTTAGGCCATCAGTGCCCCACTTGATAACTGCGTTAGTCACTAAAGTATTTTGCACATCACACAAAACTGAAACTGATCCGTCAATTCTGGCAATTTCTTCGATAGCAATGCAAGCCATTGTGATCGTTGAAGCGGCTCCACCGTATTGCTCAGGGGATTCAATACCCATCAAACCCATCTCAAATAATTTTTGAACGATTTCAGGATTCATTTCTGCTTTTTCATCCATGTGATTTACATGAGGCTTAATTTCTGTTTCAGCAAATGTACGAACCGCTTCGCGAAAAGCGACTTCATCTTCAGACCATTGGGTCAGCGCTGGACGAGAGTTTTCTACAGACATAAAGATCTCCTTCATAAATTACCTAAGATAAATTAAGCTCTTCTGATGAATGAATCAAGTAATGCTTTGCATTATTTGTCAAATTCTGACTTTGAACAAAGTGCGTGCACCATGAGGGTTTTTCTCGACAGAAGTCGAGAATTTAAGGACGATAGAGACACTATGAATCAAGAAATGCTTCAACGTATTGTTATCTTTTTTGTTCCGCTGCTTTTTGCGCTGTGTTTTCATGAATTTGCTCATGGGCTTGTTGCTAAATGGAGAGGCGATTTAACAGCAGAAAGATTAGGCCGATTAACGATGAATCCGATGGCGCATGCTGATCCTATTGGAACCTTTGCGTTTCCGTTGATGTCGATATTTTTACAATTACCGTTTAGCTTTGGTTGGGCGAAGCCTGTTCCTGTTGATCCCAGAAATTTAAAGAATGTCCGTACCGATATGTTTTGGATTGCCTTGGCTGGTCCACTTTCAAATATTTTTCTAGCGATTGTGACAACAGCTTTGTTAGCACTTGTTGTGCAGATGAATTTATTTACTTCTTATCAGGTAGGAATTTTTGAATTTATTAAAACATTTATTCAATTAAATCTTTTCCTCGCATTTTTTAATTTGATTCCGCTGCATCCGTTAGACGGCGGAAAAGTTTTAGCCCGATTTTTACCGGCACGGATCAACGATAAGCTCGAACAAAACGAACAACTTTCAGGAATTATTTTGATGATGTTATTGTTTTCAGGAATGCTGACTTTTTTAAGTTATCCCGTATTTTATATGTATCAGTTTTTGATTGGATTAGCGGTTTAACCTATGTCACAAACTGCAAGTTTAGCAACGCAGCCCAAAAAACCAAAAGTCATGAGCGGCACCCGATCAACGGGAGCTTTACATTTAGGTCATTATTTTGGGTGGCTATCGAATTGTTTAAAATTGCAAGATCAGTATGAGTGTTATTTTGGAATCATGGACTGGCACGGAATGACAACGGCTTACAAAAGCACAAAAGAAATTAAAAATTGGAATCGGGATATCTTTGCCGAAATCGTTGCGTGGGGTTTAGACCCCGAGAAAAGCACTTTGTTTATTCAGTCTGATGTTCCAGAGCATATAGAACTATTCATGTATTTTATGAACTTAACGCCTATGGGTTGGTTAGAACGTGTTCCCACATGGAAAGATGCCGAAGAAGAAGCTAAATCCAGTGATACACATAATCTGGGTCGATTTTCTTATCCGGTGCTGCAAGCCGCTGATATTGCTGTTTATGGCGCAGCTTTGGTTCCGGTTGGTGCAGATCAAGTGGCGCATTTAGAATTAACCCGTGAAATAATCAGACGCTTTAACCATTTGTATAAAGCTAAACTTCCAGAACCTAAAGCCTTGCTCACTGAAACTCCATCATTCCCGGGCCTTGATGGTCGCAAGATGTCCAAGTCTTATAATAATTCTATTTTGCTATCTGAAGAGAATTCATCACTGAAGAAAAAAGTAAATTCTATGGTGACTGATCCAAAACGCGTACGAAGAGAAGACACAGGCAATCCTGAAGTTTGCCCAGTCTATAGCTACCACAAATTATTTTCTACAAACGACGATTTAAAATGGGTCGTTGATGGATGCACAACTGCGGGCATTGGTTGCGGAGATTGCAAAGCCAAACTTTGCGGAAACATCGAGCAAATGATTAAAATACCACGAGAAAAGAAAAAAGAATTGTTGAATAACCCTAAAACGCTTGATTCAATTATCGAAGC
>JAYUQO010000124.1:0-4307 GCA_043756765.1 Bdellovibrio sp.
TCACGATTTATTTTATCTGATAAAACCGCCAGTAATTAGCTGATTAATTAATTAGCAACAAAAATAACGCATTCAATAAAGGCAAGCAGTATATCCTGATGTGCCTTGATCGAAACTCAGTTTAAGTGTTCAATTTTATATTAGTTTTTTTTATTATCGCTTTTATTAATCTTGAAAGGATTATCAATGTTTATTTCTAGTTTAGTTGAATTAGTTCAAAAGTTGACTTTAAGTTCGGTCGTTTTCGCACAAGAAACAGCAACGCCTGTTGTAGCTGTCGCTGCAGCACCGCCTGCATGGATGCAATTTGTTCCATTTGCAGTGATTATCGCTGTTTTCTATTTTTTCATCATCAGACCGCAATCTAAAAAACAAAAGGAACAACAAAATTTTTTAAGTTCACTTAAAGTTGGCGATCAAGTTGTGACTCATTCAGGAATTTTTGGCAAAGTGAAAGGTCTTAGTGAATTAACTATTGATCTTGAAATTGCGCAAAACACGCAAATTAAAATTTTACGTCATCAAGTGATCACGCAACAGTCGACTTTGACGACAGCGGCACAAGCAAAATAATTTTTATTTAGATATAAATTAGATACATTTTTTAAAAATAGAAGAAGGATTTGACTCATGGATAATATTCGTTTCAGAACTTGGTTAGCAGTATTAGCAATGGTTTTAGCTGCCGTGTTTATTTCACCGAACTTTGTAGACACATCAAGATTTTCTTGGTGGCCAGCAAAAAAACTTAATTTTGGCTTAGATATTCAAGGTGGCTTGCATCTTGTAATGGGTGTTGATGTTGACGGCGTTGTGAACACGACTGTTATTCGTCAGACAAAGGCTTTAGAATCTGAATTTGCAAAAGAGGGTGTTGTTGTTAAAGGCTTCAACACTGATAAGGCAAAAACGGGACAGTTTGACGTTATATTAAATTCAGCTGACCAAGGCGTTAAGATCGAAGCTTTAATTGCAAAGAATCATCCTGGATCTTTGCAGGTCATTTCAACAGCTGCGGATAAAGTAGAATTGAAATATTTTGATGCTTATATGTTGGATCAAAAACAAAATACAATTCGTCAAGCCATTGAAACAATCCGTAATCGTATCGATGAATTTGGTGTGGCGGAACCTTCAATTGCCCAGCAAGGTGATAATCGTATTCTTGTACAGCTTCCAGGTTTAGCTGATGCTGAAAAAGCGAAACAATTAATTAATGCAACGGCAAAGCTTGAATTTATGTTAGTCAGCTTTGCAAAAACGCCCGAAGAACTTCGACAAATGATTGATGAAGCTGAAAAAGCTGGGGCTTACACATTAGCAACGTTGAAGTACAACGAATACGTTGCAAAATTAAATGAAGATTTAAAAGCAAAATTACCTGCAAACACTGCGATCTTTTTTGAAAAACAAGACAATGTTAAATCCCTTGAAGTTGGGGCTCAGCCTTATTTGCTAGAAACAACTACAGATTTAACAGGGGATTCTTTAGATACAGCGGCAGTGAGTTTTGATCAGTACGGAAATCCTGAAGTATCATTAAGATTTAATCCAGAGGGCGCTGTTAAATTTTCTGATCTAACTGAAAAAAATGTGAATCGTCAAATGGCGGTAGTTTTAGACAGAGTTGTTAAGACAGCTCCAAATATAAATGGCAAAATTCCTAATGGCCAAGCGGTTATTACTTTAGGGCGTTCAGGAAATGCTCAGACAATGTTAGATGAAGCAAAATTTATTGCAACATCACTTCGTGCTGGTTCTTTACCTGCAACATTAGAACAACTTGAAGAACGCCGAGTCGGTCCATCGTTAGGAAAAGATGCTTTAGAGAAAGCACGACTTGCGGCTATCATTGGTTCTGTGATTATCATGCTATTTATGATGATTTATTATAAAGGTATGGGATTTATCACAGCGTTTGTTTTATTCTTAAATATCATCGCTGTTTTTGCTATCTTAGGTTCGCTGGGTGCTACGCTGACTTTACCAGGTATTGCGGGTATGGCATTAACAGTGGGTTTTGCAGTTGATTCAAACGTATTAATTAATGAACGGATTAAAGAAGAACTTAAAGGTGGGGCTTCCATCACAACTGCGATCCAACAGGGTTATAAACAAGCTATGTCGGCGATTATCGATTCCAACGTCACGACCTCTTCAACAGCTTTGGTTTTATTGTACTTCGGAACAGGACCAGTTAAGGGTTTTGCTGTTACACTGTTAGTTGGTATCGCAACAACACTTTTTTCAAACGTTTTTGTTTCAAAAGTGATTGTTGATAATTTAGTTCACCGTTTTGGTTTAAAGAAAATTTCTATTTAGTTTATTAACTTTTAAGAATTAGGATGGCATCTATGTCGAACAATAAAGAATCTTTTGGAAAATATGACTTCGTCGGACGAATCGGTTTATTCGGCGGAATATCATTAATTTTTGTTATTATCTCTATGGTCTATTTAACCGTGCGTGGAATCAATTACGGAATTGATTTCAAAGGTGGAACAGAAATGCAGGTGAAATTTTCGCAACCTGTATCTATTGACCAAATCAGAACATCGGTTGAAGGATTAAATCTTGGAGAGGTCGGCGTTCAAGCTTTTGGTGAAGGTAACGAATTTATTATTCGCTTCCAAGGTATTCAAGGGTCGACAGACAAAGAAACAAATGAAAAATTAGTTTCTTCAATTACAAACCTAAGAGATAAAATTAATCAAACTTTTCAAGCTGAACAGCCAGAAATCCGTCGTGTTGACACTGTTGGCCCGCAAGTTGGTGCTGAATTAAAAAGAAATGGCTTCTTGGCGGTGTTTTATTGTTTACTTGTGATTTTAATTTATGTGGGACTGCGGTTTGACTACAAATATTCGCCAGGTGCTGTGATTTGTCTTTTTCATGATGCTGTAATTACTTTAGCGATTTTTGTCTTCGTTGGAAAAGAAGTCAACATTCCGATTATGGCTGCCATATTAACTTTAATTGGTTTTTCGCTGAATGATACTATTGTGGTGTTTGATCGTATTCGTGAAACAGAACACAAATACAGTGAACACGGCTTCGGATTTGTGATTAATAAAGCCATTAACGATATGTTAGGTCGAACATTTATTACATCTGGAACTGTGTTTGTATCGTCGTTATGTTTGTATTTATTTGCAGATGGCGTAGTTTCTGATATTGCCTTTGCGATTTCTATTGGCATCGTCTTTGGCGTTTATTCAAGTATTTACGTCGCTGCGCCGTTTATTATGTTGATGGAAAAATTAAAACCAGTTTCTAAATAATTGTCTTAATTTTTTTGATTCTAACTTTTATGAGGGTCTATGAGTATTTGGAGAGAAAGATCTTTTCAGCACACCAAAGAAAAGATTGGCTCAGTCACTAATGGGCCTTATCCAAGACTTATAGCCGACTTACTAGCTAGTCGTGGTTTAAATAACAAAGATGAAATTGAAAATATTCTTAATCCTAAGTTAGGACAGCTTAAAGATCCCAATTTACTTTTGGGTATGTCCGAAGCTGTTCAAAGGCTTATCGAAGCTTATAAAAATAATCAAAATATTTGTATTTATGCCGATTTTGATCTGGATGGAACCAGTGGCTTAGCTATCCTTAAGTTAGGTTTAGAAAACATTGGATTTAAAAAAATTAGTTTTTATCAACCCAAGCGCCTTAGTGAAGGCTACGGTTTTCACGCACATGCTGTGGAAGAATTAAAAACTTTAGGCGTTGATTTAATCATCACGGTTGATGTGGGAATTACTTCGCATAAAGCTTTTGATAAAGCTCAAGAGCTTAATCTAGATGTCATTTTAACAGATCACCATTTACCGACTGAGGTTTTACCCCGTGCTTACTGCATTATTAATCCAAACCAAAAAGACTGTGAATCTGGACTAGGCTATTTATGTGGAGCGGGAGTTGCTTTTTATTTAATTCGTGCTTTAAAAAGAGCTTTCTATGACGATGCAGATTTACCTAAAAATGAATGGGACTTAAAAGAACTATTAGATTTATTTTGTATCGGTACGTTAACAGATATGGTGCCGCTGGTTGAAGACAACCGAGTTTTAGTTAAGCACGGTATGGTCGCACTTCAAAACACACAGAAACCAGGGCTTAAAGCCTTGTTAGAAGCGCTTGATCTGTCTGGGCGAACTTTGTCATCACAAGATATATCAATTAAATTCGCACCTAAATTAAATGCTTTATCACGTATGGAATCGGACGTTTTACCGATTCATATTTATCTTGAAAATAATTACCAAAAAGCCCAAGAAACTGTATCAAGAATTTTACAAAATAATTCA